>JBCCWF010000140.1:0-13969 GCA_039194035.1 Cyanobacteria bacterium P01_E01_bin.6
TACTATGGCGATTGATGAGGTGCTGAAGGGCTTCTCGTTCTTGCTCGGATAGGTGTAAGGGAGCGGGAGTAAGGCGAGGCATGAGAGTGTCCTCTGGGGTACTCCTAAATGGTAGCCTGATTCGCGCCAAGCTCAACTAGCAGGCCATTTTAGATGATAGTCCCTGATGGACGTTGTTTTGAGATTTAATTGCAAGAGGCGAGGTAACGAAACCTTCTGCAATCGATCCAAAAACTGATCATGGCTTTGCTGTTCATCGCCATGTACTATACAAAGCAATGGCTGTTGTCTAGGTCGCACCATTAAGTTTTGAATCGCTTTACCCAGTTCATATTCTTGCTCTGTTCGATCCGGCAAATAGGGTAGTAGGGGAGGGACTTTGGGCAGCTTGTTTAGTTCTTCAGGCCTTACGGGTCTTCCTTGACTATCCTGAAAAACAACAGTTCCTCCAGAAATGTTGATGGCTTGCCCGCCGGATTGTTGCCCCAGTACTTGACCGGGATTATTCCCAATGTCTTGCTGGACCTGATTCTGTGACGAGGACATGGGGTCGGGTAAGGCGTCTTCGGATGGGGGCATATCAGGGCAATCACACTACGCTACGGCTAGATTGAACTCATAATCAAACACTACAAATTCACATCACTTTGAACAGTATCGATTCCAGCAATATTCTTGGCTTCTCCTCCAGACATCATCCCAATTACTTGCCCCTGATTATTCTGAACGGTCTGCTGAACAACATTCCCGCCACTGACAATCGGTGTATCTTTTAGCAGGTCTGCAATCGCTTTTGCCAAAATCGCGTCATTGTTCAAAATCGTTGTCAATTCGTCCTTCAATGCTTCCTGCCAAGCAGTGCTCTCTGGTTTTTCTGCCAGCTTTTCTGACGCTATCTTGGCGGCGGCTTCCGACTCCACTTTGGGCTGTAGTTTGGCCCAAATCGCCTTTGCTATGTTCCAAGTCTCTTCGCCCAGTTTGTTCGCTGCACTATGCAAAGCTGGTGCTCCAACTTTTTCCAACAGGAAGGGTAAACAGGGGGCTAAAAAGGTCGTGAGGGCAAGGACATCCATGGGCACATCATCAAGGAAGAGTGACTCTGCCCTTGTTTATGACACACATTATTAGTCTAAGAAGTACCCATAAGGATGATTTAATGCCTTTCTAACTCATAAAAGCGATCGCCTACAATGAACGTGAGATAAACGCAAAGAGTCGTTTCATGGTACAAACACCTACCAAACCATTTACCCAGGAGGAATTCCTTCACCTACCAGAGATAACGCCTGCTAGCGAATACGTTGACGGAAGCATTATTCAAAAACCAATACCTCAGGGAGAACACAGCACACTGCAAGGCGATTTAGTCACGGCTTTGAATGGAACCCTCAAACCACCAAAAGTAGGTCGTGCTTACCCAGAATTACGCTGTACCTTTGGCGGACGCTCTATCGTACCGGATGTGTCAGTGTTTCAATCGCCCCGAATCCCTCGACGAGCGGATGGTCGAGTCGAACATGCCTTTACCATTGCCCCAGATTGGGTCATTGAAATCCTATCCCCCAACCAAAACCAAACCAAAGTCATTCGCAACATTCTTCACTGCCTCGACAATGGCACAGAACTAGGGTGGCTGATTGACCCAGAAGAATCCTTTATTTTTGTGTATGGAGCCGATAAATCAGTGCAAGGGATTGAGACCTTAGACGCGGTACTACCGGTCCCAGCTTTTGCCAACGCTGTTCAGTTGAAGTCAGGTGAGATATTTGATTGGCTAAATGAGTAAAGGGACATCCTCCCCAGATTGTTGGGTTTTCAGTTTAATCATGCCGAGCAACTTATTGCTGGCACTGGCATGAGCAAGTGGTCGTAAGAGGCGATCGCCCTCAGCCTCAAAAAACGTAACTTGGCAAATCACATTTACCTCTTGCTTCATCTGTCAGCTATGAACATAATGACAATTGATGACTCATTTCTAAAAACCACCCATGCTGTCCGCAGTCGCACCTAAACCCAGTACCGATAGTCAAACCGTTTACTTCCGCTGCATCGCAGGCTGCCCCGCCAAGCACTCCATCTTTGACGTAATTTACACCTGCCCATCCTGCGGAAGCTTACTGGAAGTGCATCATGAGCGCGAACCACTCAAAAAAACCAGCGCAGATCAATGGAAACAACTATTCGACTCGCGAGCCAGCACCTCAAAATGGCCCTATGGTAGCGGCGTATGGGGGATGCGTGAGTGGGTGATTCCTTCGCTAGCTGACGAGAATGTTGTCAGTATGTTTGAAGGCAACACAAACTTGTTTTGGGCCGAACGATTAGGAAAACAACTCGGCGTTCCTGACTTGTGGGTCAAACTCTGCGGCAACAGCCACACCGGAAGCTTCAAAGACCTCGGCATGACCGTCTTGGTCAGCGTTGTTAAACAAATGATGTCCCAGGGCAGCTCTGTCAAAGCCGTCGCCTGCGCCAGTACGGGTGACACCAGTGCGGCTCTGGCTGCCTATGCGGCTTACGCTGGAATTCCCGCTGTCATCTTTTTGCCTGCCGGTAAGGTCAGCACCGCTCAACTCATCCAGCCCGTCGCCAATGGGGCCCATGTGCTCGCACTCGATACCGACTTCGATGGATGCATGAAAATTGTCCAAAACGTTACGCGAGATAACTCGATCTACCTGGCCAATTCGATGAACAGTCTGCGCATCGAAGGTCAAAAGACAGTCGGCATCGAAATCGTTCGACAGTTTGATTGGGAAGTCCCCGACTGGATTGTGATTCCGGTCGGCAACCTTGGCAACATCAGTGCCCTCTACAAAGGCTTTAAACTGATGATGGATCTAGGATTAATCACGCGCATGCCCAGGCTAGTTGCCGCTCAAGCGGCTAGAGCCAATCCGTTTTATGAATCGTTCAAAAACGGATTCAAAGAAAAAAACACCATGACCGCACAAGACACATTGGCCAGTGCCATCAGGATTGGCAACCCAGTGAGCTATGCAAAAGCAACAAAAGCGATCGTGGAAACAGACGGTATTGTCGAACAGGCAACTGAAAACGAGTTGGCTGCTGCCTCTGCTCACGCTGATTTAACTGGCATGTTCACCTGCCCCCACACTGGCGTCGCTCTTGCTGTGCTGACCAAACTGATCAAGCGTGGCATCGTCAAATCAAGTGACAAGACAGTGGTAATCAGCACGGCTCATGGTCTGAAGTTTACCGATTTTAAAGTCGGCTACCACGAATCGAGGCTGGAAGACGTGACCAGTCAGTACGCCAACCCTGCCGTTCATTTACCCGCCGACGCGGATGCCGTGAAAGCTGAAATCGAAAAACGGCTGAGTCATTAGAAAACAGATGCCCATGCTAAGTTGGCAATCCGCACCAGGTCGTATTCCAGGTTTGGAGATGGGTGCTGGCGGTATAAATGGTGGTATGTGGGCACTGGCCCACACCATCATCCATTATGGTATCGAGCAATATTGAGAAAGCTGTTTCGCGAGTCACAAGGGTAATGGATCAAAAATGGGAGCATTTCCTTAAAAACCTTGGTGAATGGCGGGGTTCATTTACTCAGTTTTCTCTCGAAGGAGACGAGTTAGGCTCCACAAACTCAATGATTAATCTGGAGGGCTTTGACGATAATCAAGCCGTTCGCTTCCGCGTACGCCGCTTTGGCGACGGGGGCTATAACACCCCACCGACCCACGACCATCAACAGGAGTATCGTGCGCTCGGTCGGCAAATCCTTGTGTTTGAGACTGGAGCTTTTTCCAAAGGCACATTACAGGTGGCTCCCTTCTCAGAGTTTGGGGCAGAGTATGGATTTGTGGCAACAGATCGTCGCTTGCGACTCGTACAGCTGTACGACAAGCACGGAGACGTCCAAGGCCTCACTCTCATTCGTGAGTGTCGGACTGGTACGACTGTCCAGGAGCGATCGCCTCTTACCATCGATCACCTTCTGGGCGTTTGGGAAGGACAAGCATGTACTCAATATGCCGATTGGCAAAACCCAACTCAGCATTCAACCCGCCTAGAGATTGTTCAGAGCGGCGATCGCCACTTGACCCAAACCTTAGAGTTTGACGGACAACCTCTAACGTCCACCGCTAAAATTGACGGCAATCAGCTCTGGTTTGAAGACAACACGACGAGGGTTGTCACCCTACTGCCGGACGGAGCCTCCAGTAATATCCCTCTGTCAGTAAACAGTAAACACCCCTTCTTTGTAGAAGCTGGGTGGTTGGAAAGTCCGACTGAGCGGCAACGGTTGATGCGCCACTATAACGATAAGGGTACCTGGATCAGCTCAACTCACATTCGCGAGCGCAAAATTTCTTGATCGACATGAAGAGTGATAGCGCTCTGCAGGGAATGATATTGTTCAGCCGTCGAGTTTTTTCTGGAGGAGCTGATTGGTTAGCTTGGGATCGGCCTTGCCTTTCGACTGCTTCATCACCTGTCCTACGAAGAAGCCCAACATCTTCTTCTTTCCACCGCGATATTTCTCCAACTCTTCAGGATGAGCCGCTAACACCGCATCAATGATGGGTTCAATAGCAGATGGGTCGGAAACCTGCACAAGCCCCTTCTTCTCAACCAGGGCTTTGGGAGAACCACCTTTTTCCAACAACTCAGGCAAAATGTCTTTGCCGATTTTGTTGCTGATGGTGCTTTTCTCAATCAAGCCGACCAACTCAGCTAAATCACTAGGCTTGATGGCAATGTCAGTAATCAAGAGCTTATTCTTGTTGAGGTAAGCGCTGATGTCCTGAGTAATCCAGTTGGCTGCCAACTTTGAATTGGCCCCGGCGGATACAGCTTCCTCAAAGTATTCGGCAACCATGCGATCGTCTGTCAACACCCTCGCATCATAAGCCGATAGCTCAAATTCATCTTGATAGCGGTGGCGCTTTTGAGCGGGGAGTTCGGGCAACTCGCTTTCCCAGCCCCCCAGTTGCTCTTTAGAGACTTCAATGGGACCCAGATCTGGTTCTGGGAAATAACGATAATCGCTGGATCCTTCTTTGATCCGCATGCTGAAGGTTTGCTGGGAGCTTTCATCCCACAGGCGCGTTTCCTGAATGATCGTCTCGCCAGATTCGACCGCTTCAATCTGGCGTTCAATCTCGAATTCAATGGCTTTTTGAATGGCACTGAAGGAGTTCATGTTTTTGATTTCCACCTTTGTGCCAAAGGCTTCCCGTCCAACTGGGCGAACCGAGATATTGACGTCGCAGCGCAGAGACCCTTCTTGCATGTTGCCGTCGCTCACACCTAAATAGCGGACAATGCGACGCAGTTCTTGTGCATATTCAGCAGCTTCTTGTCCAGACCGGAGATCTGGCTCTGACACAATCTCGATGAGCGGCACACCCGCTCGGTTGTAGTCCACCAGCGAAAAACTTGACCCAGCAAGGCGATCGCTCCCCCCGTGAACCAGCTTGCCTGCATCTTCTTCCATATGTAGGCGGGTGATGCCGATGCGTTTGCGGGTTGGATTGCCATCATCATCGACTAGCTCGACTTCGATCCAACCATGCTCAGCAATGGGCAAGTCAAACTGGGAGATCTGGTAATTTTTCGGCAGATCAGGATAGAAATACTGCTTTCGGTCAAATTTACTATAGGGAGCGATTTGGCAGTTGAGCGCCAATCCCGCCTTCACGGCATATTCCAGCACCTTTTGATTTAGCACTGGCAAGACGCCCGGCATTCCCATACACACGGGGTCGATGTGGGTATTCGGGTCAGCACCAAACTCGGTCGAGCTTGTGGAGAAAATTTTCGTCTCGGTGCTGAGCTGACAGTGGGTCTCTAAGCCGATAATGGCTTCATATTCCGTTTTGACAGGTGTCGCGATCGCCATATGGAAAACACTAGTAGGGACTATTCATCTAATAAGCCTCACCCGGCAGTAGGAACATGTTAGATCCCAATTTAGGTGTTGCCGACTAGACGACTTTCATTGTAGCGCCCAGGTCTGGATTCTCAGCGATCCGATATGTTTTGCAATTGGAGGGGGAATGGTTTCTCAGGCAGGGAATTCTGTACTGTTATGGCTATTCAAATTCCCTGAGGCTTGAAAAAGTACGTTTCGGAGACGTGTTGCAAAGGCTATTTTGGGGCCGATCGCGTTAATACTTGATAGGCAATAAACACCATGAAACCGATATATCCAAAGGTTGCTGTCCAGTCCATCCAAGCTGTCGGATTGTCCGTGAGCATATCAACTTAATTCCGTTGCGGCACTTAACTCCGTTGCGGTGAGGGCAATCACCACATCATTGACATTACACGACTTGGCAAAGCTTACAGAGAAATTCTACGGCATCAAAGCTCTATCACCTCCATAATGTGCTGGAAATGTGCCGGAGCCAAAAAACGGGAGTACTCAAGTGGGAATGGGAATCACTCGTTGCAACCCAATGGATTTCAGACATGATGGAGTGAGGCGATCGCCCCAGTCTGTTTGTGACCAGTCTGTTTGTGGGATGATGGCAAGGCATTCCGACCCTTCAGCAGCTTAATGAATGAAGCTTAATTAATGACGGAACCCTTTCGTCTGCACTTACCCAAATCTGAGCGATGTCCCATTGTGGCCAATCTTCCTCACAGTGGTTTGCTGGTGCCAGAGGCGATCGCCCAGACGTTAAACGAACCTTATCAGCGTTATCTTCCTAATCAGGATTGGCATCTCGACAAGCTGTATGATTTCCTACCGAGCCTAGGGATTACCGTTCTAGAAGCACTCTACAGTCGCTATGTGGTTGATCTCAATCGATCGGCCCAAGAACCATTCTTTGGCAATTTCTGGCAATCCGCTATCCCTGAAAAGACGGCATTTAACGCGCCACTCTACCAAATTTCTCCATCTCAAGACCAGCTGAAACATCGCCTCGAACAGTTTTATCATCCGTATCACAAGCAACTTGAACAGGTACTGAAGCAACTGCTCGATCACTTTGATCAGGTGTTTCTCCTAGATCTACACAGTTTTTTCGGCCTCATTGAGGATGAAATTTGTTTGGGAAATGTCAATGGGCAAAGTTGTTCTGAGTTTTTGATGTCAGCTGTTGAGTCTGAATTTGCTTCAAGCGGCTATCAAGTCGTTCGTAACAAGGTTTTTAGCGGAGGGTATATCACGCGACACTACGGACAAATGCCCCGTGTCGAGGCATTACAAATTGAGATTCGGTATCCTACGTACCTAGCCTCTACTCAACTCGACCAGTCTGATGTGCCTGATTGGAATGTGCCGGAGTTTTATCACGCACAATCTAATTTTGAGGCGATATTTTGTGCGATCGCCGACCGTGTGAATGCGATCGCCCATCGTCGTAAGCTAAGTTGACAGCAAGCCATCCAGGACGTACTGGTGATCAGAACGGTGCCTCCTCCATCTCCTCTATCTCCTCCTCTATCTACCCTTCATCTAAACTATGGGGTCATCGTCTTTTAGCTGCTTGAGTAGAATGGTGTTTTGACAACGCTGCATACCCGAATGGGTATAACTGAATCAGGCTGTATCATTGATGATTTTTCAAGCATCTTAGCTAATAAATAATTATTTTCTGTTAAAGACTATGCCAACACAAAACATCTGCGTTAAGGCTCTATTGCCGTTGAGTTTATTTTTACTGTTAGCGGTTACGGCCTGTAGCAAAACATCTTCAGATACTAGCAATGATGGATTAGAGAATTCTCAGCCATCAGTAAACGCTTCACAGGTAGACGCTTCACAGATAGACGCTTCAGAGGTAGGCACTTCAGAGATAGACGCTTCAGAGGTAGGCACTTCAGAGTTAGGCGCTTCAGAGATAGACGCTTCAGAGGTAGACGCTTCAGACTTGCAGTCTCCTGAAGAAGAATCTACAGCTGATAGTGCCGTCGACGTATCGACAGAAAATGTGCAAAACGTATTCCTTGCTCTATCAGGAGATGGCCTGTTAATCATCGATGGGCAGTCTGGAGGCACTCAGACGATTCCTTTTGATACAGATATTGTGATGTCTCAGGCAGCAATTTCTCCTGCCCTAGGAGAACCGACCGAAGTCACTCAAAATAGCGAGTGCGGTGCTGGCCCAATGAGGTTCATCACGTGGCCCAATGAATTGACGATGAATGAAATGCAGAATCAGTTTGTGGGCTGGACAGTGAGTCCAGATACTGAGAGTGCAAATTTGACAACGATGGACGGTGTTGGCTTGGGTAAGGCGCTGACTGATTTGGAAGCGAACTATCGTGTTGACGTGATAGAGAGTACGTTAGGCACAGAATTTAATGCATCGGACAGCTTGTTTGGGTTACTTTCTGCCAATGAGCCGGACGGTGTCATCACCTTTTTGTGGTCTGGCACAGCCTGTAATTTTCGCTAGCAACACCTGATCTGTGATGTCTTGATCTTGTCTCTCTTTTTATCAAGCCTATGAGATTCACGCTTTCATCTAGAAGATACCCTCATCACGTCGTGCTGATAGGGCTAGCTGTCGCCATAGTCGTTATCTGGGCACATGTGGCTTTCGCACAAGGTTCCGAGCCAGAGCCGCTTTTGCAAACCGAAGGAGTTCTAGAGGAAGGCGATCGCCGGATTGCTCAGGATAATAGCCTCTACGATACCTATTCGTTTGATGGAACTGCTGGGGAATCAATCAGCATTACATTAGAAAGTGACGCCTTTGATACGTATCTCCTGTTGGTTTCTCCAGACGATGAGGTGATTGCTCAAAACGATGATGTGAGTCCCTCTAACCGAAATTCTGAACTGTATCTTACCTTACCGTTAGACGGGCAATACCATGTCATCGTCAACGCCTATGATGAGACTGGAGAAGGGCCATATCGCTTGGTTGTGGCTCCCGCCGCCTCGGGAACTACCCCGTCGAACTCTAATCTTACAGCATCACCCAGTTCAGAAGCTGACGCTCTTATTCAGCAGGGGATGCAACAGTATCGCAGAGGCCAATTTGCCCAAGCGATCGCCACCTGGCAGCAGGCACTAGAACAGTTTCAACGCCTTGGCAATGACAGTCGAATTAGTGATTTATACAACAATTTAGGTGAAGCATATCGCAGCTTGGGTGAATACCCTCCTGCCTTACATGCTTTGCAGCAATCCTTAGCCATCAGTCAGAATTTGGACTCTGAGCCTGAGACGGGCGCAACGCTCAACAATCTTGGTTTGGTTTACCTTGATTTGGGACGCTATGACCGTGCGGAAACTTATTTCGAACAAGCGTTGAATGATGCTCGGCGCACTCAAAACCGCTATGGAGAATCAGTGGCTCTCAAAAACCTTGGGACGGCTTATTACAAGCAGCAGGATCTGGGTGCTGCGCTGAGAGTCAATCAGCAGTCACTGTCGTTGCGCCAGGAGTTGGGCGATCGCTATGGGGAAGCTGCCACCCTCAACAGCATTGGCGTCATCTACAGTGCCTTGGGGCAATTTGACGATGCCCTCCGTGTTTATCAACAAGCGCTTGTGATCGATCGTGACGTGGATAATCAAGCAGGGATTAGCGTTGTGTTGGGCAACATTGGTCGGCTGTATCGACAGCAGGGAAAGCTATCAGAAGCCTTGGATATCTACCAACAAGCGTTGGACATCCGTCGCGAGGTGGGCGATCGCCCAGGTGAGGGGACGTTATTGAATAACATAGGCTTTGCTCACCTTGCAGCAGCTCAGTATGATAGTGCCACAACTCAGTTTGAGGGGGCGATCGCCATTTGGGAATTCCTGCGCGCTCAACCATTAAGTGATGTCAATAAGGTTGCCTTGTTTGAAACTCAAACGGAGAGCTACAGCGGCTTGCAACAAACGTTAGTGGCCCAGGGACAGGTTGACGATGCATTAACCGTTGCTGAACGAGGGCGCACACGGGCTCTGGTGGAACAATTGGCGAATCGACTGGCAGATGGAACGGCTGAAGAGCTCAAGGCTCCTGACTTAGAGACGATTCAAACCATTGCGCAGGATCAAGCTGCGACCTTGGTGGAATATTCCATTGTTGATACAGGACTCGACAATCCAACACTTTATATCTGGGTTGTGCAACCCCAAGGAGATATCCATTTTGAATCCGTCGATTTAGCTCAGATGGACGCTTCCTTGGACGAGTTGATTCAATTTAGTCGAACCGTTCTCGGGGGAAGGGGTCGAGCGCGAATCACGTCCCAATCTGACCCATTGACGCAACTGTATCAGCTTCTGATTCAACCGATCAAATCTTACTTGCCGGATGATCCAGATGCAAACGTCATCCTGATTCCCCAGGCAGAGTTGTTTATGGTGCCGTTTCCTGCCCTGAGAAATGCTCAGGGAGAATACATGGTCGAGCATCATACCCTGCGAACCGTGCCGTCGATTCAAACGCTGGATCTGACGCGACGTCTACAACGGTCTCAGCCGACGCTTTCTTTGGCAACATTGACAGACAGCGATTTTTTAATTGTGGGCAACCCCACCATGCCAGTGTTACCAGTTCTAGCTGGAGACGAACCCACTCCGCTTCCTAATTTACCTGGGGCTGAGCGCGAAGCACGGGCGATCGCCTCACTTCTGAATACGTCAGTGTTGATCGGCGATGCCGCAACGGAAACACTCGTGAAACAGCGCTTGCCTTCTGCCCGCCTCATTCATTTAGCGACCCATGGCCTATTGGAGTATGGTCAATTAGAGGCAACGGGATCATTAGAGGTTCCGGGTGCCATGGTATTCGCAGCCGATGATGAGGAAGATGGACTGCTCACTGCCGAAGAGATTTTCCAGCTATCCCTCGAAGCAGACTTGGTGGTGTTGAGTGCCTGTGATACTGGGTTGGGGAATATTACAGGAGATGGGGTGATTGGGTTGTCGCGATCGCTGATGACTGCAGGCGTTCCCAGCATCATTGTTTCCCTATGGGCTGTGCCAGATGCGCCAACATCAGCGTTGATGACCACGTTTTATGAGCAATTGCAGCAAGGACAGTCCAAGGCACAGGCGCTACGACAAGCCATGTTGGAAACATTACAAGACTACCCTGATCCGAGTGATTGGGCGGCGTTTACGCTCATGGGCGAAACGGGGAGCGTGTAAGCGTCTTGAAACTGAAGAGGCGTCAACAGAAACGCTTTTTATCATGACCTGGTAAACGGTGCCAAGTCGTGTTTCCTGACATCAGGGAGGCGTTAAGAAGGAGACCCCGATGCCTCCAGTAAAGGCGGCAAGTTCGTCGCTGCCGTTTGCAACCACGCCCTGTCCTCCGAACAGTCGGTCGAGGCGAAATTGATGATAGTTGCCAATGAGTTGAGGTAGGGGTAACAAGGCTTTTGCTTGATCGCCATAGAGCGTGGTGTGGAGTTGGGGGAGGCTGTACCAGGGACATCGCATATCGTGGTGGTGAGCGTTGTGATAGCCAAAGTTGAGGTACAGCAGATTGAGCCAGGGATAGCGCGCTGATACCAGGTTCGAGAAGGTATGCGCCTGCTCATAGGTGCGATCGCGCTTGGGAATGTCGGCTCCCATCACCACGTAGTCGTAGGTGTGGTGAAAGGCATCGACAAACCGCATGAGATTGACAAAGCAGATGTAGGCAACCGCGTAGAGGATGAGTGCCTTGGGCGAAGCCCAGCCGAGTAGCGCAAACAGACTGCCCCGGTAGGCCATCAACAAGAGGGTTCGTCCCCGTAGATGAGCTTTCTCAGCATCCAACGTATCAGCATCTAACGTATCAGCATCTAACGTGTCAGCATCTAACGTGTCAGCATCTAACGTGTCAGAATTCATGAACGGCATCACCATCATTCGTCCTCTGAGGACAAATTCGAATAGAGGAAAATAGGCCCATTCTAAAAACGTACAGAATCGGAGTAGGGGCTGGGGCAGCGTCTTAAAGAAATCGACAATCTCAAACGGCACAAAGTCAGCATGATGAATGTGGTGATTTAAGTGATGCTGAACTAAGTTCTCGTAAGGTGCATAGCAGGCACCGTTCAAATGAGTCATCAACCGACCTGCCCAGCCATTTGCCCAGCGTTGTTTAAACAGATTGCCGTGAATTAGCTCATGGGTTGCCGCTGCCGATAGCACTAAGCTATGGATGAGAAGCAAGAACCCCAGACCGTTGAGTCCCCAGGAAGACTGTAGTAACAACGTGATTCCGATACTGTAGGCCATCACGATGTAAGTGAGGATGGTGATATTCAACCAATCAGAGATGGGCGGCTTCAGTGATGACATTGTCAGATACCTCCTGCCATAACGGTTGATTGGGTGGTGAGGTGGTGCTGGGCGATCGCCCCACAGGTCGTCAACCAAACCCCATCCACTGACTGGCGAGGGTCAATCAGTTGTCCCAATATCAAGGGTCGGGCTGAACGATCGATATGTTCAAGGTGCATCGTTAGCAAAAATGCACAGAGGTAGTGATACATCTCGTTAAGACTCTTCTTGTCACAATAGAGAAACCGTCACTGATTTCTTCTTTAGACAATAGTTAAAATAGCAACTCAAAACTGTTTTACCTGCTACAAATGCAATATTTTTGACATTTAATTGTGTTTTTCGCAAAAATTGAAATGATTACTTGCGTTTAGTACAGATATTTAACTTAACGGTTACTACATTTAATCGATGGCGACCGACAGCGATCGCCCTGATGCATTTTTCACGCTAGTGTTGAACCGTCTCAACGTCGTGGTGAGTCAACATGTTTTGCATTCCAATTATTTTTGACCAGAGTACTTCTGGGTGCTGGTCTCTGGTGGTTGAAGGCTTTATCGAAAACACTTTCACGGCGATGATTGAATTGTGTCGTTAGGGTGCACCAAGGAGAAACCAAGATGGCAATTCAAGGTGGATGTTTGTGTGGCAGAGTTCGCTACGAAATTAGCGGACGACTTTTTGATGCAAGTCACTGCCACTGTTCTATGTGTAGGCGACAGCATGGTGCAGTATTTTCGACTTATGCTAAATTCAACCCAGGTGACTTTAAGTGGACTTCAGGAGAAGACCTTGTAAAAGTATTCGAAACGTTGCAAGGTGGCGGATGGTGCTTTTGTCGTGAGTGTGGCTCGACATTAGCAGGGACCGACAAAGGTAAGATCACCACGGTAACGCTCGGCACGGTTGAAGGAGATCCAGGTATAAAGCCAGAGTCACATATCTTCGTAGGTTCCAAGGCTCAATGGCATGATATATGCGATGATCTCCCACAATTCGAAGAGCGACCTCCAGACACATGGGAACCACCCAGCAAAGTCCCCTAACAATCGCATGCACGCCGACCTTGAAACTGTGATGCAGAAGTATATCTATGGCAGGTGATGTGCAACGTTAGCCTGCAATATTGCTAGATATAGGAATGATTGTGCTGAGTAGGGTTCATTCGATGACAGCCACACAACTGAAAGCAGATTTCGCCACAGATAGACTATGTTTTTACCCTGATAACAAGTTCAGAGCGGTGGTATATGCCTAAAGCTGCTATTTTCGATGCGTGAAATGTGTCAGTTTTCTGATGTTAATATTCGCCCGATGCGTGATGACGAGCGCTTAATTGTGCGGTCTATGATGCGTCGTGCTTTTTCTTTTATTGAGCAGTGCTATTTTGAATGGACACCAAATATCCTGGTTGTCGAACGGGATGGGCAACTGCTAGGCGCGATCGTACTCAAGCTATTCGCTCTCCCTCATCATCGCAAAGGGGGCACCATCAGTTGGTTGTCCACAGTGCCAGAGGCTCGTGGGCAGGGATTGGGACAATATTTGGTTGAGGCGGGGCTTGACTTCCTGGAACGTCAGGGATGTGATGAGATTCTGATTAGTGTTGAAGGGTTCAATACTAGTAGGACTTACGCAGCAGCCATGGACAGAGAAGGCTGTTTGAGTTGCTGACAGAGATAGTGGTCGAGCAGCCCATGCTTGAGTTGGTAAATGGTTTGCCCCATCTGCTGGGCCAACTCATTGAGGCGAACCCACACCAGA
>JBCCWF010000141.1:0-13891 GCA_039194035.1 Cyanobacteria bacterium P01_E01_bin.6
CAGCCAAGTTATTCATTTGAACAAGTTGTTAGTTCTCTCAATCCCTTAGAGCGCCAATCTCTTATTAATGGGCAGCCTCTGGCTCATGCGACAGGCAACCGATACATTGGACAAATTCTTATTCCCGTAGCCCATCTTCATGTATGGGATGTCGTGACAGATTATTGTCAGTTTGCATCTTTTTTGCCCTCAGTTGAGTCGAGCCAAGTACTGGTTACAGAGGGCGATCGCACAGTTGTTGAACAAGTGGCCATCCTCCAGGTACTCATGGCAAAATTGCGATCGCGAATTCGTACCGAAAATATCGAAACACCACAGACTCGTGTTGATTTTCGGCTTATTGGAGGTGACCTAAAGGCTTTGAAAGGAGCGTGGACCCTGCACTCCATAACATTTGAATCTGTTGAATCTGTTGATTTGACAGATTCAACGAATCAGCCTGACTTTGTATTGCTTCGACAATCGGCTCGTGCAGAAGCTGGGAAAGGGCTTCTGGAAGGAGCATTTAGCATGATCTTCATGTCCAGCATGAAAGAAAATCTGACGGCTATTCGCCAAGAGTCAATGCGCCGTGCATCGGTCTCTCCAGTCCCATTGACATGATCAGCCCAATGACCTGGCATTGCCTTCTAACGTTAGTGCTCACCGCTAAGCAACTGTTGAGCCAATGCCAACGCTTCAGGCGCGCTGTGAATGCATCCATCTGCTTGGGCAATTTGAATCCGCGACAGGAGACGACCGACTTCGGGACCAGGCGATAACTTGAGATGAGTCATTAAATCTCGTCCTGTCACAATCGGCTGGGGATGTGCGACTGGATCGTCAGGGGTGAGAAACCGATCGATAAGAGACGCCATCCCATCTATCGATATACCATGGGCGATCGCCATAGCTGCCACGGCAGGAAATACCTCTCCCAAATCTTTGAAAAGGAAAAACTGTTCTCGTCTAGAAAAATGAGCGATCGCCCCAGATCCGATCATCGGCATCTGGCGCAGCACAAGCAACACAGACTGAATTTCAAGGCGACTGCACTTGAGTTGTCGTAATTCGGCCTCTGCTATAGCTATCTCTGGATGAACGAGACACGCTAGTTTTGCTATTTTGAGCCAACTTCGTCCTCCTCCAGCTGCGTGGTGTTGATCGCGCGGCCACTGAAACAACGCTTGCTTAATCTCCGGCCAAATCGCCACCATCTGCTCCACGGCTTGATCGATAGCCTGGATATATTGAATCGACTGGCGCGATGCATTAGACAGCCACACCCTCAGGAGGTGATTGTCAAACACGTGAAATAACTGATGGGTGCCAGAGGGGTGAGATAGCAGGTAGCTCAATTCGCTGTAGACGCGTTCAGGTGCAACTCGCTGAAGAAACGCCGCAAGCTTGCCAATCGCCACATCCGTATCCGGGTCAAGATGAAATCCCAGCTGAGCAGCTTGCCGATAAGCTCTGAGAAGCCGTAATGGATCCTCCTCTAAGTTTTCGTGACTGATCATGCGAATCACGTGCTGATGCAAATCACTCTGCCCTTCCAGGGGATCAATCAAGGTCTGGGTATGAGGGTGATAGGCAATTGCATTGATGGTGAAATCGCGCCGATGTAGATCCGATTCCAAACTATCGCCCACCTGCTGAGCAAAATCAACCGTCACCTGATCAAACACAACCCGCGCAATATGATGCTCCTGATCTAAAACCACAAATCCTGTGTGATAGTGATGGGCGATCGCCTGAGCCGTCTCAATCGCTTTGGATGGCAGCACAAAATCTAAATCAAGATGGGAAGATGTACGCTGGAGCAACCCATCGCGAACACTACCTCCAACCAAATATGCAGTTTCTGGCAGCCAATCCAAATCGAACGGCCAACATTGAGGCGAGAGCGCCCGTGAACCGTCAAATGAATGGGTCAAAGAATGCAACGTAGACGTAATATTCAAGGGTTCTAAACTGGCTTCTATCTGCTTCTATCACGAACAATGGATGAGCTTAACAGTATCGACCTTAGTGGATCTGCTATGCAGGAATGGATTGTATCCCCTCCTTCGCTTATGCCTTATGTTGACCGATCACCTTATGTTGGCCGATCATTTAAGAGCACTACTCTTCCAATCAAATGAGAGCTTACTTTACCATCAGCCTATCCCATCTGTCAGACGGTAACTTAAACTAAACCAAAACAGATCACGATCCGAGCTAACCCCACATCATGTTGGAAACGGCAGTTCCCAACCGAGACGAGTCTTAAAATGTCTAAGATTGATTTTGTAGACACTATTTAAAGAGAGCTTCTGTATTTTCCGTGCACTCCACGAAGACCCCGAATAAAATACGGGAATCTTGACTCAATCGAGGCCTTTAGTTCAATTATTCATGAGTGGTTCCATCAACGATCGTCAATTCGATGCCGCAGCCTCTGATAATCATGACGATTCATCAACAGAACAACGTGACGAAACCCGTACGCCCATTGATGAGGATGAAGCTTGGGCTGAAACAGATACAATTCTTTCCGACACGCCCTATTCATCCGCGCAAGTGTCATCATCCCCTGCAATGCCCCGAATATCACCACGCAGTAAGCTCAAAAATAAAACTGATAGCAATGGGCAGTCTATTCCTTTAGATTTAGTTGAAACAGCTTTTCTAGCAAGCACTGCCAGCTTACTGTGGTTGATCAGCTACTACCTTAGTATTGGTCCGTGGATGCGCATTTTCTTTCCTGCTCCGATCGCCCTTGTTTATCTTCGGTGGGTACAACGGTCTGCATGGATGGCTGCAATTGTCTCCTGTTTGCTGCTATCGGTATTGATGGGGCCCTATCTCAGCCTGCTATTTCTCATTCCCTACGGACTGTTAGGCGTGCAGCTAGGGTTTCTATGGCGACGGAGAACACCATGGTCTATTTCAATTGCGATTGGAACGATTGTCTCAACGCTTAGTTTCTTCTTTCGGGTATGGCTACTGTCTATCTTTATTGGAGAAGACCTCTGGGTCTACCTCACCGGACGCATTACTGATCTGATTGAGTGGGTTTTGAATCTTCCTGTTACGGAGTGGATTCTGAATCTTTTGATGGGCTGGGGGATTGTCGACATCAGCATTCTTGGACAACCCAGTATTGTCATCGTTCAAGCCGCCACAATTGCCACCGTCATCGTGAGTGACATCGTTTATCTGTTCACGGTTCATCTTACGGTCTGGCTTATGTTTGAGCGGTTAAAAACTCCTATTCCTGCGCCACCTCAATGGGTGCAAGTCTTATTGGAAGAGGAGTAGAAGCAGATGATTCAAGTTCATACCGAATCATCTCGTGTGACCCCTTGGATACGTGCCGCAACGGGACAATGTCCACTCTTTGTCTGTATGTTGGGATTCACTGAAACAGGCTTGATTCCAGGCATTTCCGCTGCGGGAGCAACGCCAGCCAACCGTCAGTATACGGCGATCGCCGATGCTGAGTTTCTTCACACAGGCCCTACTACTCACCCCAAGCATCCTCTCCCTCCACTTCATGCAGGGGCTTCTCCGGTTTTTATTTCCAGAGCCGTAACAGCTGGACAAACCATTCCTGTCAAACTCTTCAATGCAGGATTACCCCATCCTCCGACCGTGCCCTATATCGACTTAAATGGGCAACCAGCCCGTTGTCTCAGCACGGGAAATGCAATGGATAGCGATGGTGTTCATCAGCTATTTCATACAGCATTAGACTGGGGCGATCGCCTGGGAACTGACTGTCAACAGTCTTATCTCATGCTTGGAGAATGTGTTGTCGGAGGAACAACCACCGCCCTTGCGATTCTGAAGGCATTGGGTTGGTCTGTCGATGGCATGGTGAATAGTAGCCACCCAACCTGCAATCATGCCCAGAAACAGCAGGTCGTTGCCCAAGGACTCCATCATCTCAATCGTCGTCTCAATCATTTTCACAAAACCCCCCTTCCTCCCGTTTCCTATCGAGAGTTAACCTCTCAGATAATCTCAAACAGGTCATCCAATAGGGCCTCCCAAAAAGCTACATCTAATGGCGATCGCCCAGGTAGCGCTATTTCTAGCACCTTAGTGCCACGAACGTCTCCCCATCCTGCCCCGTCTTGTTCATCGACACTACTATCGATTCACGATCCCCTCAGCATCGTGGCTGGCGTTGGAGATCCAGTGCAGGTAGCGATCGCCGGCATGATGCTCGCGGCAAGCCGCTCATGCAATGTAATGTTGGCAGGAGGCACTCAAATGCTAGCAATTTACGCTCTGGCAACAGCACTAGCCGAAACCTATGCTATCCCGTGGAATTCTGATCATGTCATTGTGGGGACAACTCGCTGGGTAGCCGATGATCCAACCGGAAACACAATCGGGCTAGCCCAACTGCTTCAATGTCCCCTCATTTCCACTCGCCTCAGTTTTGCCTCGTCCCGATACCCTTCGCTCAGAGCGTACGAACAGGGTTTTGTGAAAGAAGGCGTCGGAGCAGGCGGATGCGCGATCGCCGCTGAGTTGTATCAGCAATGGGAACAAGCTGACCTATTGAATGCCGTTGAGGCGATCGCCACAGCCCACAGTCAGACATAGTGTCTCCCTCTCAGACACGGTCTCAGATCACGTGAACATGGCTGTTTTCATCGTGGACATGGACATTTTATGTAGGCACTCAGCGCTCATGCAAAACGTCCATGCCCTAAAAAAATAGACAAGGAAGCATGTCACTAAGCGAGACGTTTCCTTGTCTATTTTTTGCTTCCGAGTCTATTGCCTCTGAGCCTGATGTGTTGTCTGACTCCTTAATGAATTCGGTGAGCCAGCAGTTGCTCTTCAAGAGCGGCTATTCGATTGTAGGCGGCCGTAAGCTGTGCTGTTAATCGTTGAATTTGCACCTCTGGAGTAAGAGGCTGCTCTGAGTTTGAGCGATCGCTATCAATATAGTCGGGTTCAGAAATAACATCTTTATGTCCAACCATCTCATCGTCATAGGAACTAGAGATTGATGTCGAGCGATGGGCCCTCTCCAACATTGAAACATTAGCCTGTCCACTAGCCGAAACACCAGGGAACCCACTAGACAACGCAGATTTAACTTGCTCATTCAGCTGTTCAACTAGCTGATGAAGTCCGTCAACTTTGTTGTTTAGAAGAACGATTTGATCTTGGGGTAAAGTCATGTGGATCCTTAATGCGGCATATGCGCATTCGAGATTTTGATTAATTCTATAAGTTCCATAGTATGGAAAATGATCGGAAAGCAAGGGTTATTCCTGAATCATTTAACGTTTCAAATCTTCTAAAAATCTAAAACTTACTTCAAGGAAATTAAAAGAAGAATGTGAGTAGAACGCAGAGTTAAAGATACTCAATAGACTTGGCTCCTTGCTTCATAAAACACAGCAGCTCTTCTGTTCTGGTTTAGTGAATTCTTATCCGGGTCAACTAACAACCTTATTGTCATCAAAATTTCGAACGTGCTCTCTTTGCTGACTATTGTCGATGGCCAAATGGAGTCACCGATAATATCGACACCTCCTTATAAGTAGTTAAGTAGCTAGCCATCATTAAACGTACTCTTCCAAATCCTGTGCCGCCTGCTGCGCGGGCGGCACAGGATTTGGGGTTTTAATTTTAACGACGTCCAGATACTTGACTTCACTTATAGCAACATAGTTATTTAAGCTAAAGAGGCAAAACGCTTTGGACTATAGCTTAGGAATAATCTCTTGACGCAGAAATAAAGCGCAGAAAACATAGTGAATGAGTATTGTTCCAGAGGAAAGAATTGTTTTGTGAACCGGGTTTCTACCGATGAGATTCAGCTTATTAACGCTATATTCAGACCTGAAATAGCACTCTATCGTCATCACAAAGCCAATAAGAAATAATACTTACTCTTTTTAGGAAACGTAGCTAGATAGTATGAATTCCATGGAAAGGAAAACAGGTTGTTACGTAACAAGTTCACGTTCTTTTTTTAGAATCTGTATCGAATAAATCCAAATTGACATGACATGATTGTCGATCAAGAAAGCTATCTTGAGAAAAATGAAAGCCCATGGATCTGGAGCTTAAACTCAGCGACATAATGTTATTTGAAAAACTCTAGGATGAGTTTTCGGTAATTCGGTTTAGCCGGAAAGTAGCCCACTAGGGTGATCCCCGGTTTTATTTGTGTCTGCTTAGCCTCACCAATTGAACGGAACTTCGCCTGGGATGGGTTTAATCAGTGGATTCAGATTGTTCTACAGTCAACTATTTACAGACAGCTATTATCAAGCAGAATAATCTATGGCCTTAAACTCAGATCGATTGAATCAGCAGATTCAGTTCATTATTGAAATTGACAAATTGAAGACGATTCTTCGACAAACATTGCTCATTGATGCCTCACGGAGAGAAAACAGCGCCGAACATTCTTGGCATATTGCGCTGATGGCAATGCTGCTTGCTGAATATGCCCCAAGCCCTATCAATGTTTTGCAGGTTATCAAAATGCTGCTCATTCACGACATTGTTGAAGTGGACGCAGGGGATACCTTTTGCTACGACACACAGGGACACCAAGACAAGGCCGAACGAGAGATTGCTGCTGCCAAACGGCTGTTTGGCCTGTTGCCAGAAGAACAAGGCGCTATGTTTCATGCCCTATGGCATGAATTTGAAGAACGCCAAACGACAGAAGCCCAGTTTGCAGCTGCACTCGACCGAATGCAGCCATTTTTGCACAACCAGCAAACGCAAGGGGGAACATGGCGATTGCACGGTATTACGCGGTCGCAAGTCATGGAGCGAATGATGCCAATTAAGCAAGGCATGCCAGATTTATGGAACTGGCTAGAATCTGCTATTGACGACTGTGTCGGGGCTGGATATCTAAAGCCATGAAGAGAGCCATGAAGAGAGCCATGAAGAAGAAAATTGTATAGAAAAGAGCACTAAATAGTAATGAGGATGCTACTGTGACTCTGTCGCCAGGAAATACTCTCAGTGCCTCTGGCAGCGCTAATTTGAGGGATGATTTTTGGAGAGAGATAGCCGTTGCCTTAGCGAAACCATATCCATAGGGGTAGTGACCGTACACTAGTCGATCTGACAATTAATTGCATCGTTTTGAATTATCCCGCTATTGAGCAACGCCAAATTTATGGCATGCTGATGACGTTTCGCTGGAGTCACCTGTATTGAATTCGCCTTATCGACAGACTAATGCACCCAACAGCAGTCACCATCTACCATGTTTGATGGGGCGACGATCGCTGTTGAAAGGGTTAGGGGCGATCGCCCTCGCTCAGCTGGCAGCAGGGTGTGGAGGAAGTCGAACACCAGATATCACCATTCAATTTCTGAAAAATTCCATTCCAACCGCGCTGTTGCGAGAGTTCCAGAAGGCCAATCCAACAAACGTTGTACAGTTTCAGTCAGTCGAAACTCTATCCTCAGTGTATGACGCCCTGACCGCGACAGATGCCACGATAGATTCTTCCGCAATGGCCACGGTGTTGGGCGATTATTGGCTCACCCCTGCCATTCGACAAAACCTCATTGCTCCCATTGACCCAAAAGAGTTGGATGGATGGTCTCGCATTCCAACAGTTTGGAAAGAGCTAGTGACACGCAATGCGAAAGGAATGCCTGCCTCGAATGGGAAGGTCTGGGGAGCGCCCTATCGATGGGGTAGCCTTGCCATTATTTACCAAATTGAAGCCTTCGAGACTCTTGGCTGGGTTCCAACAGATTGGACTGATTTATGGCGTCCTGAACTCAAGCAACACATATCTCTACCGGATAGTCCACGCACTGTTATTGGGCTTGCCCTGAAGCAACTCGGTGAATCCTTTAATGCAACCACTCTCGATAATCAGTCTCTTAGTAAGAGTTCTGTTCTCAACCGTGCGTTACAAGACCTGCAAGCCCAAGTGAAACTCTACAGTTCGTCGGCATACTTGCAGCCGCTGACCTTGGGAGATACCTGGCTTGCTGTGGGCTGGTCAACAGATGTACTGCCTCTCCTGCGACGCGATCGCCGATTTGCCGCTGTTATTCCAGCATCAGGAACAGCTCTTACCGCCGATGTCTGGGTACGTCCCACCACCCCAACGCCAACGCCAGATGACGAGTCGGAAGAGGTGACGTCTACGTCGTCCTCTGCTCCGGTTCTAGACGATGTGACCCGTGTCCAAACCTCTATCTTCCAAAACTGGATAAAATTTTGTTGGCAGCCAAATGTTGCTCAACGCATCTCCCTTCAGGGCTTTGCGGCATCTCCTGTCCTTGTGGATGGCGATCGCGCTCGACTGCCAGACTCTCTTCGAACCGACGCTCTACTACTCCCCGATCCATCTATTCTGGATCAGAGCGACTTCATACTTCCGTTACCAGATGATGTTTTAGCAGAATATAAAAATCTCTGGACCGCCATGCGACTTGGAAATGAAAATGAGTCTGACCCATGATGAAGAGATCCGCTCTATCCATACCTCCAGCCATGCCATCGCAGACTCCAACGATTCAAATCATCCTCGATATCTTCACTCAAAAAGGGCATGAACAATATGGCTCTGAGGTCGTTAGCCAACTCGAACATGCACTGCAATGTGCCACGTTAGCCGAACATGCGAACAGTTCTGCAAGCCTAGTCACAGCCTGTCTCTTGCATGATATTGGCCACTTGATTCATGCTCTTGGCGACGATATTGCACAGCGCGGAATAGACGATCGCCACGAATATCGGGCGAGGCCATTTCTCAAACAACTCTTTGGCCTCGAAGTCATTGAACCAATCCGTCTCCATGTCAATGCAAAACGTTATCTCTGCTCTGTTGATACGACGTATTGGGATACCCTATCTCCAGCATCAAAGAGAAGCCTAGAGCTTCAAGGCGGCATTTTTAGTCCACAGGACGCAGAGGCATTTATTCAGCAACCCTATGCTCCTGATGCGGTGAACCTTCGTCGGTGGGATGACCAAGCAAAAATTCCTGACTTCTCAACCCCCAATATTGAGCACTTCAGAACTCATTTAGAAACCTGTCTGCAGCCCTTGGTGGTGCAGAAAAGTCCTGAAACCCTTATGAAAAAAGGATTCTCAACAAGACAGTGATTTTAGCCTTTCTCAGAAAATTGAACGAGGGCAGTGGGTTATGGCGCAGTTGATTTTCGTAGGGTGATTTCTCGCCACGCTTCGGATTTTGGCAGAGGATCTAGAAGCAGCAGAGGATATCTCACCCTTGGAACCCTTCAAAACCTATGATTTGCCGACTCCTTACAACGGCTTTGGAGCTGGCGCTACGTTAATGCAAGCTTTAGAGTCAGCGGATCAGGCTTAATTGTCATGCGTTTCCGCTATTCCACTACCGATCCCTCCCAAAACGAGTTTGATAGCCTCCCACAAGTGCCACTCATTCTCCGCCTTGATGGGCGTACAGTTGAAACTTTGGGTCTGGTTGGCAGTGGCGCGACGGTCAACGTTATACCCTATGAACTCGGCGTACAACTGGGAGCTACTTGAGAGGATCCTATACGCCAGATCTGGCGCTGAATATCATAGTTCGCTATCAATCTGTCGATTAAAAGCTACTTGCCCATTATGCTGACTTTCTGTAGCTGGTTATTTCATGTCGGGTAAATGAATGACACATAGACTGATCAATGAAAAAAATTGATAAGTTGCAAGCCAGTGCCACTTCAAGTGTGTCCGTGCTGTCAATCTCTCAGGCAACGACAGCTACATTTACTGATCTTTATTTTCAACACACATTTTTGTTCTTCATTCAGGTTGGTAGCAAACGGGTATTGTGTCCGATAAACGGTGAACTGATTGGGCATGCCGAAGATGTGATGATATTTCCTCCTGGGTCGATGGTAACGATGGAAAACCGACCCGTGCTTGGCGATGATTATCGGGCTACTGGCGTTTGCTTTCCACGTCATCTGATAGAAGCGGTGTTCTCTAACAAAACATCAAAGTCTGAATCAACTGGCATCCAAATCGTGCCAGCTTCTACAGGTCAGTCCTTCCAAATATTAAATACGATTCAAGCCACACTGGACGACCCAGAAATACCAGATCCGATAAGACAGCATCGACTGTTGGAACCCTTGATCTGGGTAAAACATAATGGTGTTCATCTCTCACCTCATGAAGAAGAGAAACCACTTAGCAAGGTTAGAAGACTGATTGAAACAGATTTAAGCCACCCTTGGCGGTCCAGTGAAGTGGCCGATTATTTTGCCATAAGTGAGGCAACCATGAGACGTTGGTTAACCAAATCCGGGCAAGGGTTTTCCAAAATACTGCAGAATACAAGACTTGAGCACGGGCTTAGCCTTTTACAGTCAACAGACCTTCCAATTTCAGAAATCGCATTTGATTGTGGATTCAAAGCGCCATCCCACTTCTCAGATTCGTTCAAGCAGCGATTTGGGATCAAGCCGAGTGAGATACGCAAGGTAGAAGATTGAGCGTTTTTCGATAGTTTCTGCCTGATTGGTGAAAGTAGAGTAAAGCTGTCCTTGCTAAATTCAGAGTGTAGACAATACTCAACTTAACGAGGACCACGACAATGCTTAGTAAGTTTATTGTCCTTGGCTTTTTGCTCACCACAATGATCGCATCTCCTGCATCTGCGCAGGAGTTTAACTTAACCAGTACAACCGTCACCGAAGGTGAAATGTTGACAAACACCCACGTTTTTGCGGGTTTTGGATGCGAAGGTGAAAACCAGTCACCACAATTGTCATGGACTGGCGCACCAGAAGAAACAAAAAGCTTTGCAATCAACGTGTATGATCCAGATGCACCAACTGGATCAGGCTGGTGGCACTGGAATGTCGTCAATATCCCAGCCTCCACAAACTCTATTTCTCAGAATGTGAGTATCAATGACGACCTACCTGGTGAGGCAATTGAGATTCGAAATGACTACGGTACGATTGGGTTTGGCGGCGCTTGTCCCCCTCCCGATGAAGTCCATCGTTACATCTTTACGGTGTATGCGCTGAGTACGGAACGCTTGGAACTGCCGGAAAATCCAAGCAATGCGCTTGTCGGTTTCATGATCCGTTCAAATATGCTCGACAGTGCAAGTATCACAGCGGTTTATCATCGATAATATTAACGAATGACAACAGTTTTACCCCCAATCTCTCTAGCGAGAGATTGGGGGTAAATTTCTTTAATTGAAGGTGCTAGCTAACACGGCGTGGCAGCGGGCAAGCAAAGGGTATCTGTGTAAATTTCAGATTAACTGTTGTCGCTGCACTCTACCGTTATGCGGCAAGTATGACCATGATTGAAATTAAACATCCACAAGAGCAGGCGCGTTTACGCCGCCTTGCCCTGGCTGCACAAGGTTTGCTGCAGGCTCAGCCCTATGGACGTGGTTTGATGGGGGCACGTAAAGCGATTAACCACCTAGGGTATGTACAGATCGACACCATATCGGTGGTGGAACGAGCACACCATCATGTTTTCTACTCTAGAGTGCCTAAGTTTGCGCCAGTCATGACCAACCAAATGTTGCTCAATGGAGATATTTTTGAGTATTGGGCACATGCGGCAGCTTTTCTTCCCATCGCCGATTTTCGTTTCTCCTTACCCTACAAACACGCCATTAAAAGCGGCCAAACCCATTGGTATAGAACCCATGATAAGAAGCTCATGGGTGAACTGTTGACACGCATACGTTCAGATGGCCCGATACGATCCCGAGATATAGAAACTAACACCACAAAACGTGCAGGCTGGTGGGACTGGAAGCCTGCAAAAAAAGCACTCGAACAGTTGTATATGGAGGGCGACCTAATGGTCAGCGCCCGCGAAGGTTTCCAGAAAATATATGACCTGACCGAGCGGGTATTGCCATCTCACGTAGATTCACAAATGCCCAGTATGGAAGAATTTGCGGCGCATATTGTCGATCAACAGTTGCGCTGTCATGGGTTGGTTTCACTCAAAGGGCTGACCTACCAGCGCCGAAATGCTGAACTACGCAAGGCTGTAAAAGCTTTGGTAAATGAAAGGTTGGCACAGCGCACGTTAGAACAAGTACAAATGGGCAGTGGTGACGTATTTATATTGGAAACGGGTGCGTTCGAACGCCCTCTTCCCCGGTTGCAAAATCGCATGTTGATTCTTTCGCCATTTGACAATAGTGTCATTCAGCGAGAACGACTCAAAGCACTGTTTCAATACGACTACCAGTTAGAGTGTTATGTACCCGCAGCCAAACGTCAGTATGGTTACTTTTGCCTTCCACTACTTTACCGTGATGAATTTATTGGGCGGATGGATTGTAAAGCCCATCGAAAAATCAGCCATTTAGAGATCAAATCACTACATTTGGAACAACATAATTTTGATGAAAATTTGGTCATTGCTGCATTTGTAGATGCCATCACCCAATTCTGTCAGTTTCAACAATGTGACTCAGTGTCTTTGACTCAAGCGCACCCAAAACATCTAACTCAACGTTTTCACAGTGCTCTAAAACCTCTAGGGTGATGCAAAGGTAAGGGCAGTACGAGTGAGCAGCCTCTTCGTCAAAGAGTTAACAGGCCATCACCTGCCTGGTGAACCTCTATCCATCTAGGTGAGCGGTAGTCACGATTCAAGCTGCGATCGACGTGTCCCACAAGGCGCGGTAGGGCTTCATCTTTGATTTCCCTTTGCAAGAAGAGGCGCAGTTTCGTTTCCCAATCTTGGGGGTAGTCGCGAATAATCGGATGCCTGACCACAATGGGCTGCGTTTCTCCTTGCGCCATATCCACCACCACATCCAGACTAAGTAATGCAAGGGAGCGAACAAAGATGCCAGTGGCTCCCTTTCTTTACACGATTTCCTGTATGCACTGCATGACGGTTTCCCTGGCGGCAGGCGGCATGGGCTTAGGAACCATTTGGGGCCGGGAGATGGCCTGGGAAATGCTCCAGGCGACAGGATTCGAGTCTATTGAACGGAAGGAGTTTCCCCATGACATCATGAATGACTTCTACATTCTGCGGAAAGGAGCCATCTAATGTGTCAGCTTTGCAATTTGGTGAACTTGGCTAATCGCCCATCGAAAGGCGATAGGTCGCCACGAACAATCTCATTTGATCGATTAACTCGGTGAAAAACAATGATCAGCTCAGAAATCGACCAGATCCGTGCGATGCTCCAGGACTTTACCTGGGGCGACACAATACCTGGGGCGACACGGTAGCAGAAATGCGCTCAAACTTTAACAACAGCTTTTCTTTACCGCCCCATCCGACGGCTCAGGTTACGCCCATCCAAACCGATGGGGTTGCCGCCGAGTTAATATCTATGCCCCAAGGTAATTCCGACCGCATCATTCTCTACCTTCATGGGGGCGGCTTTGCCATGGGATCGTGCCAAACGTATCGCCGTCTTGCTGCCGATCTCGCGGCAGCCGCTAACAGCAGCGTTCTCTTAATCGACTATCGTCTAGCCCCCGAATATCCTTATCCTGCTGCGCTGGAGGATACGTTAACGGCCTATCGCTGGTTGATTGATACGCTTAGATTTTCACCCAGCCAAGTTGCGATCGCTGGAGATTCTGCTGGAGGCAATCTAGCCTTAAGGAGGGTATCAAGCAGAACGATTCAGATTTCCCTCTCAGTTAGCCCCTTCATGATGAGTTACATACAGAGCTTTTCTACCCTTGCCTACTTAGCTGAGGTTTAGCTTAACCCCAAACCAAGTGGAGAACTGTCGTTTTCCCTATGGAAAGCTAGAGTTCCTCATCTAGACAAGGCTCAAAACCGTTATAGCTATTTCCATCTAGGCCATGGAGGTTTTTTTTTTGGGGCGTAGCGCCCACACCAAAACACCAATCCGAAACAAAACAGTCTAAGTAGTAATTTTGTAAAGGTATGAATTAATTCATTTTTAAACTA
>JBCCWF010000142.1:0-13881 GCA_039194035.1 Cyanobacteria bacterium P01_E01_bin.6
AAAACAAAAAAACTTCGAGAACTTTGCCAAGTCGTGAACACAGGACTTGGCAAACATATCAGATTCACGACGAAGAAATTAAGCGATTGAGGCCCTCTCATCGCGCCTCAATCGCTTAATTTCTTCGTCAACGTTGCCAAGTCGTGGTCAACACGCTTGTGTAATAGGAATATGGTTGGGTTGGGCTTGTACGCGATCGAGCCACAGCCGGATCTGGGAAAATCCACTCAAATCAAACCCACCTTCGTGAGCAACGTGCGTGTAGGCATAAAGACCAATGTCTGCAATTGTGTAGCGTCCAGCCACAAAAAATGGGCGATCGCTTAAATGCTGCTCCATCACCTTTAGCGCTGCATATCCTTTCTCACGCTTTTCCGCCAAAACGTCTTGATAATCATCTGCCTTCCCCAAAATTGAAATGATATAGCGAGACGTTGCAATATATGGCTCGTGGCTATATTGCTCAAAAAAAAGCCATTGGAGAACCTGAACCTGCTCAAACCGATCCGTTGGGAAGAAATCACTTTCCTCCGCAAGATAAAACATAATGGCATTCGATTCTGGTAGACATCGACCATCTTCCAGCTCAAGGAGTGGAACGCGACCATTGGGATTCTTTGCCAAATAGTCGACCGTCCGACTTTCTCCTTTTGTGATGTCAACATTCACTCGCTCAAACGGAATGTTCATCTGCGTGAGCAATAACCGTACTTTGTAATCATTGCCAGATGGCAAGAAATCATAAAGCTTCAACATACAACTGCCTCTTTCAATACTGAACGTTGATGTATCAATAAGTAGCTCGTTCGAGCGTGCATGGGGACACAATTAATTCTTAATCATTGAAATGTTTTTCAGAGAAGGAATATCCACTTACATGAATCGCACTTGGTAATAAGTAGACAGCCATAAGTAAACGTATCCTTCAAAATTCTGCGCCGCCCGCGCATCGGGCGGCACAGAATTTAGGGTTTTAGTTTTAATGACGTCCAAGTACTTCGTCTTAGAATAGTTTCATGATCGCCCTACTATTTTTCTCCAATGTCACTGCAATGTATTGAGAAAGTTCGGGCACTCTAGCAAAGCATCTGGCTTTAACTTGATTGATAAAATGAGTCACGCCGTGAACTTTACGTCGACCATGTCGCTGTTGCGATAAGTCATCCTCTACTTTAAAAACTCCTACTCACGTCTTGAAGCTTATATTTTAAGTTGGAATTCTAGCGCAAGAAGCGCCCCAGAATCCTGTTACATTCTTCTTCCCGGCTTAAGTTATAGCCCGCCTTGATGCATTCATTGTTATGTCTCTAAGACGCTTTCACAAAGAAGTCGACTGAAAAAATTACTCCCCAGATCTAGCCATCGTTACAGTCGTCATGTTTAATGGCGATGAACAAGGGACAATGATAACCCCAAGTAAATTTATTTTTTCAACTCTCTATGAATGCCTTGAATAGCCGCCAACTTTCTCCACTTGTCGCACTCGCTTTCAGAATTGCTGGAATCATTATGGTGATTGGGCCATTTCTGGATATCGCCATTCTCCCCATTCCCTATCAAATGCAGAATCGAGCGTGGGTTGTAGAATCCATCACCGTGGCGGTTGATCGTGGCTTCGTTCCCATGCTTGGCATTGCCTTAATCATTTCTGGAGCCTGGGTTAGCAGCCTTTCAAATACAGAACCAAAAGCTACTCCGTCATGGCGCAGTTTACAGTTCTGGGCAGTGATTCTAGCCTCTGTGCTAGCAGCATTCTATATGCTGCTCACCATTTTCCATACCAGCAACGTATTAACGCTTCAAAGCGAACGCCTCAGCTCCATTACTGAACAGGCAGCCGAAGCAGAACAACAGTTGGAAACTCAAATTGATGAAGAAGTTGGTCAACGACGCCAACAAGTTCAAGAGCTACTTCGTAATGATCAGCTCCGTGAACAAGTTATTTCTCAAGGATTGATTTCTCCGGAAGATGCTGAGCAATTGCAGGCATTTCAAGAGGATCCAGAGAGACTGAATGTTTTTCTACAAGGATTAGATGACCAGGCTGCTGGACTTCGAACAGAAAGACAAACCGAAATTGGAGTTCAACGAGAAGAAGCTCAGCAAGCTGCTAGAGCAACAACGATGAAAGCAATTTCTAGGGTCAGTATCAGTAGCATTATCTTAGCCATTGGGTATGGCCTGATGGGTTGGACAGGATTACGCCTGTATCTACGAGGTTCCATGTAACCCAACTGCTGTGATTTGCGAATAAAGCAGGATACGCGACGACCGCAGCATTCACAAATCAGAGTATCTCTCTCAACAGGGCAACATCAATAGCGTGCTGTTTTTTCTTGTGGTCGTTCATGTTTTCGATTTATATCCTCACGTACAACGAAGAAATCGATATTGCAGCCTGCATTGAGTCAGCAATGCTGTCCGATGATGTCGTTGTTGTCGATTCATTCAGTGGCGATCGCACCGTTGACATTGCAAACCATTACCCTGTGCGGGTTATTCAACATGCTTTTGAGAGCCATGGCAAGCAACGCACCTGGATGTTAGAGTCGATTCCAGCCAAGCATCCATGGATCTATATCCTGGAAGCCGATGAGCGAATGACACCCGAACTCTTTCAAGAATGTCGTGAGGTGATTCAGTCAGAATCACCTCACGTTGGCTATTACGTGGCTGAGCGGGTCATGTTTATGGGGCGATGGATTCGACACAGCACCCAATATCCTCGCTACCAGCTCCGTTTACTCAAACTCGGTCGCGTCTGGTTTAGCGATTATGGACATACCGAACGAGAAGTCTGTGATGGAGACACCGGTTTTTTAACAGCGACTTATCCCCACTACACCTGCGGCAAAGGGTTGAGTCGATGGATCGAAAAACACAATCGCTACTCGACAGATGAAGCACTTGAAACCGTCTCACAACTGGACTCCGGCACTATCAACTGGAGTCATCTTTTCTTGGGAAAATCAGAAGTAGAGCGGCGGCGTGCGCTCAAAGATTTATCGCTTCGGCTCCCCTTTCGCCCGTTGATTCGATTCATTTACATGTATGTATTCTTAGGCGGCATATTGGATGGACAAGCAGGCTTCCGCTGGTGCATTTTGCAAGCTTTCTACGAATATCTCATTCTGTTGAAAGTTTGGGAGCTGAGATTCATGCCGCCAGAACAACCAACCCTATCTCCAGCCAATCACGCGTCGATCAGCACTGAATAATCCAAAGCATAATCCCCCACATCGTAATCCTGATAATTGTCGACAAAACGTCGATAAAACAAGGCTAAAGAACGGAAATCATTGAGTGATTCCCGTTCTTTAGCCTTGTTTCTTTAGAACAAGTACCTGGACGTCATTAAAACCAAAACCTCACATCCTGTGCCGCCCGCTGCGCAGACGACACAGGATGTGGAAGGTTCGTTTAATGATGGCTAGCTACTTATCTCAGGCTTGTATTTTAAGACGGGATTCTTCCCTGAGTGATCAGCCATATCTCGGAGTCTTTTAATGGTCATTCCTTAGGAAATAGACACACCATGAATCCTGAATTTCTATCGTTAAAAAGCGTGGGATACAAGATCTTTCTCCTTCATCACTTTTATGAAATGAATTTTATTTCACTCGCTAAGAAGCAGGCTGAATCCCAGGAATATCAAGAAACAGAGCCTCATAAATTCGTGCTAAAATAGCATGGATCTCTGCATTATTTTCTTCGTACTCTGTGTCTGCAACATTTTGCAGAATTTCTACCTGTACGACCTTCATTTCTAAACCTTTTCGGAGTTTTTCAGTATGACCATCATCCCAACTGATTTACGCAACGAGATGTCGCGTTCCTATTTGGAATATGCAATGAGCGTAATTGTTGGGAGAGCATTACCCGATGCCCGAGATGGCTTAAAGCCAGTGCATCGTCGTATTCTCTACGCCATGCATGAGTTAGGATTGTCAGCCGATCGCCCGTTTCGTAAGTGTGCTCGTGTCGTCGGAGAAGTACTAGGTAAATATCATCCTCATGGAGACACGGCGGTTTATGATGCGCTCGTCAGAATGGCTCAAGACTTCTCGATGCGATCGCCTCTCATCAATGGTCACGGAAACTTTGGATCGGTTGACAATGATCCTCCGGCAGCCATGCGATACACCGAGTGTCGCCTTCAATCCTTAACCTCCAATGCTCTTCTTCAAGACATTGAAGCGGACACGGTTAACTTTGTCGGTACCTTTGACGGATCTCAACAAGAACCCGTTGTCTTACCCTCTCGCATTCCTCAATTGTTGCTCAACGGTTCTTCTGGGATTGCGGTGGGTATGGCAACCAACATCCCCCCCCACAACCTCGGAGAACTCATCAATGGACTTATTGCCCTGATTCGTACGCCAGAAATTGACGATACTGAACTGCGACGCATTATTCCAGGACCAGATTTCCCGACAGGCGGCCAAATTTTGGGTACGCGTGGCATTCGTGATGCCTATATGACGGGTCGTGGTTCTGTCACGATGCGCGGCGTGGCAAACATTGAAACCATTCAGCAACGAGGGCGCCCTGAGCGGGATGCCATTATTGTCACCGAGCTGCCGTATCAAACCAACAAAGCAGCACTGATCGAAAAAATTGCTGAAATGGTGAACGATCACCGCATTGATGGCATTTCAGACATTCGAGATGAGAGCGATCGCACGGGCATGCGAATTGTGATCGAACTCAAGCGCGATGCTTACTCTCAAGTTGTGTTGAACAACCTCTACAAACAAACCCCTCTGCAAAATAACTTTGGGGTCAATATGTTGTCCTTGGTGAATGGGGAGCCACAGCTGTTGGGATTGCGCCCAATGCTCGAGGTGTTCATCGATTTCCGCATTGAAACGATTGTTCGGAGAACGCAATATCATCTGCGAAAAGCGCAGGAACGAGACCATATTTTACAGGGCTTGCTCATTGCCCTAGAAAACTTGGATGGGGTCATTCAACTGATTCGTGGTGCGCCAGATGCTCCGACAGCCCGTCAAGAATTGACAACACGTTATGAGCTATCGGGGGCCCAAGCTGATGCCATTCTGCAAATGCAGCTTCGCCGATTGACCGCACTAGAAGCAGAAAAAATCCAGCAAGAGCATGAAGAATTACAAATTCGCATCGCTGACTTGCAAGACATTCTGGAGCGCCGAGAGCGGGTTCTCGATATCATCGTTGAAGAAGTCACCGCAATCCGTGAAGTCTATGCAACTCCAAGACTTACGGTGATTGAACAGGGACTAGGAGATTTAGATGATATTGACCTGATTGCCAATGAGCAAGTGATTATTTTGCTCACCGAGCAGGGCTACATTAAGCGCATGCCCATCAGCACGTTTCAGGCACAAAACCGAGCGACTCGTGGTAAAGCGGGAGCGCGCATGAAAGAGGATGATGGTGTTGACCACTTCATCGGATGCTGTGATCACGACAGCATTCTTTTCTTTAGCGATCGCGGCGTCGTTTATTGCCTTAAGTCCTACCAAATTCCGACCGGATCACGCACGGCGAGGGGTATCCCCATCGTTCAAATGCTGCCTATTCCAGCACACGAACGGATTACCTCCATGGTTCCCGTCAGCGAATTTACAGACAATGAATATCTGGTCATGTTGACCCGTGGCGGATACATCAAAAAAACTCGGATTTCTGCCTTTAGCAATATTCGGGCCAACGGTTTAATCGCCATTTCTTTGGAAGACGGGGATGAACTTCGCTGGGTGCGTCGAGCGCGAGTGGAAGATAGCATCATCATTGGCTCACGCAAAGGAATGACGATTCATTTTAGAGCTGACCACAGCCAATTGCGTCCCCTTGGACGGCCAACTCGTGGCGTCCGATCTATGGCTCTGCGCACTGGCGATGAATTGATCAGTATGGACATTCTGCCGGGTGAATTGGTCGATCAGATTGTGGTTCCGTCCACTGACAATCCCGACGTGGCCGAGCCAATGGACGAGCAACAGATTGTGGTTGCGTCCACGGAAAGTCTCGACGTGGACGAGCCAGTAGAAGAGCCAGTGGACGAGCAAGAGCAAGAAACAGATTGTTCGCGGGAGCAGGGGCCATGGGTCTTAGTGGTCACCACTGGAGGATTAGGAAAGCGGGTGCCCTTCTCACAATTCCGCCTACAAAATCGCGCAGGGCTTGGGGTCCGAGCCATTAAGTTCAGGAAACAGGATGATTGCCTCGCAGCCTTACGAATCGTGGGTGACGGCGATGAGATGATTTTAGTGACAACGCGGGGGGTCATTATTCGTCAGGCGGTGAATGCCATTTCTTGTCAGTCTCGTATGGCAACTGGCGTCTATGTTCAGCGCTTAGATGATGATGACGCGATCGCCGCTGTAGCGCTTGTTCCTCCTGGCGATGAAGAGGAAGAATCCTTGATAGAGGGTGAAGAAGCCGGCGAGGGGGTAGAGAATGGTGAGGTCGAGGCATTGGGCAGTGATGGTGAGGTTTCGCTTTCAGATGCTTCCGTAGAAGCCGACGCAACGGCGATCGCTGATTCGTCTGATGAATTGCCTGACGATGAAGACGCGTAAGCCATCAACGCAACCCTCATCAAACGCTATGAATACGGGATCACAGCGATTGCAAAACGGGATCGCATACGTCTTAGTCGATAACGGCTGGAAGCAGTGTGGCTTGGCTCTGGTGAGCGGCATGTCCGCTGGCCTCGCCCCAGAACCTGTCAAGGCTTGGCCTTTGATGTGGGTTGCCCTGGTTCCTGTGTGGGTCATGGTGATTGCAGGCGCGAGTCATCACAAAGCAACCGTCTGGAAGACTGGCCTCATCGGTGCCTGTTGGGGACTCGGGTATTACGGTGTGATCCTTATGTGGATCACAGGACTACATCCCCTCATGTGGATGGGTGTTCCTTGGTTGACGAGTGTGGCGATCGCCCTCTTTGCGTGGGTCACAGTGACAGGATGGGGCATGGTATGGAGCGGCCTATGGGCCAGTCTTTTGGGGTGGATAACAAAACATCTTGTGTCGTCCTCGTTGTCCCCTGCGTCTCAATCACAGTCATCGCGACTCTTCTTACTCGCAATCATTCGGGTGTTGATCGGCACAGCGCTGTGGTGCAGTATCGATTGGCTCTGGAGCCAAGGATTTCTCTATTGGCCGTCTCTGGCATTCACCCAAAGTCCCAATAATCTCTGGATCTTGCAACTGGGCCAATGGTCTGGCCCAACAACGGTGACGGCAGGCATCGTGATCGTGAATGGATTTTTAGCCGAAGGTCTTGTGCTATGGAGTGCAGCAGCACGCTCTTCTCTTCAACGCTCCAATCCCGAGGGATTCAATGAATTCAAAAGATCGTCCTCGATCAACACGGCGCAAAAATGTGGGGCGATCGCATTAGGCGTGTTTTTGAGTCTCCATATCCTTGGGGGTGTTCTGTTTCACCAGCCAATCGCAGTGGATAATCAAGAACCTCTCAACATTGGCATTATTCAAGGCAATATCCCGACTCGCATTAAGCTCTATGCTGAAGGGCTGAGGCGGGCAATCGATGGCTATACGACAGGCTATCAGAAGCTGGTGGAACAGGGTGTCGACGCAGTACTCACACCAGAAGGAGCACTTCCCATTTTTTGGACACCTCCTCTCAGCACTCGAACATCAATTTTCAAAGCAGTTTTAGATCACAAGATCCCTCTATGGCTTGGAACCTTCGTGCCTAACGGACACGATTTCACCCAGAGCATTATTACCCTGGATGCGCATGGCGAAACGGTGAGTCAATACAACAAGGCAAAGCTCGTTCCACTAGGTGAATACATTCCTTTTGCGCAAATCCTTGGTGCCATTGTGGATCGCCTCTCTCCATTGGAGGCCTATATGATTCCAGGAACCACCGATCAGCGGATAACCACTCCCCTAGGGCAAGCCATTATGGGCATCTGCTATGAATCGGCATTTGCAGAACCGTTTAGACAGCAAGCAGCCCGTGGGGGAGAATTTTTACTCACAGCTTCCAATAACGATCCGTACAACACAGTGATGATGGCTCAACACCATGCCCTAGACGTAATGCGCGCTATTGAAACGAATCGATGGGCTGTACGAGCAACCAATACAGGGTATTCCGGTGTCGTTAATCCCCGTGGACAAACGCTGTGGCGATCGCAAGCAAATATTTATGACACCCATGTTGCATCTATTTATCGACGCCGCACTCAGACTCTCTATGTGCGCTATGGAGACTGGCTAACACCGCTCCTCATCATCGGGGCGATCGCCGCAAGCGTGTTGCAAGCAAAACGTCATCATTAATCCAACATCCAAATTCTCATCAGGAAGGACCATGAAATAGAACCGGAAAGTATTTTGCTGAGGGCGGTGGCTACGCCACCGCCCTCAGCAAAATACCTAGGAGTTTTTAGATTTTCATTCCTAAGAGAAAATTTTCCTTAGGTTTTGAACTGAATGATGACGGCTTCGCTGTCATCATTCACTGAGAGGCTAAAATCCAAAATTGGTATATCTCTCAAGGAAGTGTATCAATAGGCTCTTCTTCTGAAGGCAACAATGGTACACAATAATGAAACAGTTTAATTTCATCCTTAGTAAAGCAGTTTTTTATCCGTTAGTACGGTGATAGATCGTGCAAGTAACTGGACGCCATTAAAGTCAAAATCCAACATCCTGTATCGTCTGCTGCACGGGCAGCACAGGATTTAGAAGGATACGTTGAATGATGGCTTTCTACTGACTAAACGGAGACATTAATTCGCCTCATAACTCTGGCTTTGAACTGAATGTTTTACCTAGGCGAGCCATGTTTATTGGACTCTTAGCTGCACTGTCTGCATCTGCCGCAGTCGGTATGCGCGTTGCTTTTTCGCTACTCCTGTTAGGGCTGTTTCACGGCCAAGAACTGTGGTCAACAGTACCAATTTTGTCGTCGCTCTATCCGCCCTTCCTATTGGGGATACTCGTTTCCTGGGCGTTGGCAGAGTTGCTGTTCTCCAAAGACCGGGTAGGACTGCGCGTCGTTCAAGTTGTTCAACTGATCATGAGTCCGATTTTTGGAGCGATCGCCGGAATCACCTTCGCCAGTCAAGCGACACATACCGTCGAGACCTTGTGGATTATTGGCATCATTTCAGGAGTGTTGGCTCTATTTCTACAGCTTGTCCAAGTCGGTTGGTTTTATCGCCTGAGGGGACTCCCGATGTGGGCTGTCTTCCTCCAAGACTTCTTGTGTGTTGTCTTTTTGCTCCTAGCCTTTGATGCGCCACAACAGGGAGGACTCTTTGCCCTGATCGTGATGTGGTTGGCATTCCGTAGTTCTATTTCCTGGCAACGTTGGTATCATAGCCGTCCTCAGTTACTCCCTCACGAAACCGAGGGCGATCGCCTCCAGACCAACAGTCGTTGAAAGACTAGGACTCAAATGTCCGTAACCAGTTAGCTCCTCTGAATCATTACGTGTACAAAGGATAGCGAATGACAGATTCATTGGAACGGCCCATTCGCTATACTTTGTTGCGAGTATGTTGATTTCGCCTCGTTACTGATATACCTTAGCAGCCTTCAACATGTGATAGGTGATCAGCAGCTGAGTGATCGCTAAAGGATAACTCTGTAACGTTTCTCCCGTGGTACCAATGACCTTCCCAATATTATCGTTGCCTTGTAGACTGCAAAACTGCCCAAGGTGAGGGACTTCATTACACAACACGCGTTCTAACTCTCGGACTTGCTCACTGACAGCATGGCCATCCACCGCCAGAACATCAACAGGTTTCCCCATATCTCGATCTAACTCAAGCCGAATAGCTTCGCCCAAATGATTCCCAACGGGCGTCAAGATTTCACTAAAGTCTGGATGCGGAATCGTGGGTCTCAGCACTAATCGTGCGTTGAGAATCACTTCACTGGTTTCTACCTGTTCCGAAGGAGGATAAAAGGTCACGACCGCATCTGCCCATTGCCGCTGAGGACGGATGTAGGCTTCAGAATCAGCTTCTCGTTTTTGCAGCTGATCCATCACCTGTTCCGCTGTATAGCCACGTTTCCGGGTGTCGCGCTTAATTTTCCATGTTGCTCTCAGCTCTTCAGGAGGTGCCAAATATACTTTGACATCATAGCTATCGCGCATTCCTCGCGTCGCGTATCCAAGCAGTCCCTCAACAATGACAAACTTCTTGGGTTCAATATATTCAGGCGGATCAAAGCCTCCGGAGGTGTGGTTATAAATCGGTTTGAGGATGGGTTGTCCTGTGCGCAGCTGTGAGAGATGTTGCTGCATAATATCCAGGTAGTTGCAGTCTGGATGCAGAGCAGAAATGCCCATCTCAGCACGTTGCGTGCGGTCATATCGATGATAATCGTCCGTACAAATGACCGTTACATTTTCCTCACCCAGAATTTGAGCCACCCCACGAGTGAGGGTTGTTTTTCCCGCAGCACTATCTCCGACAATACCCAGAACAATAGGGCGACTCGACATACATTTTCCTCCTGACGTTCAGTTGCTTGAGATTGCTTTTCAGTTGTGGGACTCATGCCCAATCATCTCAGCAATTATGGTTCCGATAGGGTATTTCAATACTATAGAGACGAGTGGATCTCAGCTCAAGCCATTGTCACAATCGCGCGTTTTTGAACAAATCTTGTTATGAACCTCGTCTAGGTTAGCCGTGTCATGTTCACATACACCGCTTGGCAACGTTTACAGAGGATCAGGGTTTAGGACGCGCGTTGCGCGCCCTAAACCCTGATTTCTTCGTTGCAATGTTGAGACGTTTGCCAAGTCATGGTCACACATGCTCTGAAATCAAGGACTTGTATTTTAAGGCAGGATTCTGGGGCGCTCCGCGCCCCAGAATCCTGCTAAAGTCTTCCCGGCTTCAGTTAATGAGCCAAATCAAGAACGATTGCGTTGGGGGCATCGAAATAACTGATACGGAAATCCAATGCGATGAAACTGCTCAGGGTCGATGGTACAGGTTACTCGACGATTGCGGTTTGGCTTTCGAAGCATGAGTGTCTCGGGGTAGTCTTTCGTTTTCATGCCAGGAGACGCAACCACCCACAAATTTAAGGGCAGTGGCAAATCATGGGCTTGCTCAGACAGCGATCGCCACACCTGTCGATACCCTTTCGGTCGATGGATAAACGCAATTCGCACAGGCGGAGTGGGCTCATGCTCATAACGTTTTTTTAGTTCTAGTGCAAAGCTCAATCCCAGTCCTACCTCTTGAAGAGACTGATAGCTCACAACAAGCATGACTGGGCGATCGCCCTCAAAGGTCAGGTCACGAGCAACGGTTGCAGGATAATATCCCTTCTGAAAGACAAATCCATTCACCACAAAAAGACTACTGATGATACCCGCCAGGATGGCGATCGCCACAGGATGCTTCATTGGACTAAGCAACGCATGACATACCCTATTCGTTGCCTGTTTCTTGAAAGAATACTCGCGTTGATCGGCTGGTTTTTCTAGGAAGCTCTGAATTCGCTGCGTTAATCCAATAGCCACCAGGGCCGCTAGGCCGGGATAGTACACAAACGCATAGCGTGGAACAGACGTGACGTCTTTATCCAAGCCATAGGTGATGACAAAAAACTGAAGGATGACACACCCAACAAAAACGCCTAACAGTAAAAGCATTGGGCGTTGATCCACATCATCGTGCCACCGCTGCCGGATTCCCAACATGGCTTGGAATAGAATCCAGCCACCGACAGCGAGCATTGCCAGCGCCGATATGCCAGCAATGGTCCAGGGTTGATCTTCGATGGGAAACGCCACAACCATCAGCAACCAACTCGAGAGGGTTTGGTATATGGGAGCCAGGCGATCGCTCCAGTCTGGATTGTAAGGCTTGAGCCAGTCTGTCTCAGGGCGATCGAAATGGTGCAGCAAGGTGGGCATCCAGGGAACATAGCTCACCACCACAGCGATCAGCGCAACACTCAAGCGTCCACCCTGCTGACGCATCCGTTTCCATGCCATTCCGTGGACGGCCTCAACACCATCAGCGTTCGTATCCCCTTCAGCTGAAGCAACGTAACCCGTCCGTTTATCAACCCGCAATCGAGCGATGTAGTGACGCACTGACCAAAGTAAGACGGCACCAATTCCGGCCACCTGTGCCGCTACTACCAAAATGTAGAAATAGTGGACATACATCCCTAAACTGCTGAGCAGTGCCCATAGCAAGAGCCATCGCCAGGGGATCGAGCGATGTTTCACAATGGCCTGTTGAATCTTTGCCAATCCCAACAAGGTCAGTAACGTGAGCAGCATCGGCAATGTATAGTGCCGTGCTTCTTGAGATAAATAGACGGCAAAAGGCGACACCGCCATCAATGCAGCACCAACCAATCCGGCAACTGGCGAACACATCACTCGATTCAACCCGTAGATGGCGGGGATGCAAACAACGCCCAACAGGGCAGGGAGCGATCGCAACACCCACAACCAACGGTCTGGTTCTGGTTGCCAGAAGGATAGCCATTGATGGGCGAGGCAGAAATACAGCGGGGGATGAACAGAATCTGTGGTAACCGATCGCGTAATATCAGCACACGTTGCGTCTGTATTGAGGCGAAACAGAGTCTCCAATGAGGAAAGGTCAAAAAATTGATTCAGCGGCACATCCGCTAAGTCATAACCAACACTAAAAAGTGCGCCAATCACCTCATCGAGCCACAGGGCTTTTGTGTCTAGATGCCAAAACCGAAGCACGATACCCACGCCAATAATGGCCACTAGCATACTGTAGTGCGCCAGTCCCAATGGGGTATCGGGTTGAAGAAACGTTGGGAATTGAGACAGGGATTGGGGTTTTCGGGTCATATCGACCATGTGCAGGCTGACACGATATTACAGGTTATCGGCTCTTTGATTTCCAGATGCTATGATGTGCTGTCCAGATAAGATTGAGTGGTCACCGTTCTCAACCCTACCCATGCTTGCAGGTGTTTATACCTTAGAAGAACTACAGGCGGCGATCGCCCAACACCCTGAGCGATGGCGTCCCCTCGTGTTTACCAATGGCTGCTTTGATCTCATTCATGCGGGTCATGTGCGATATCTAGCGACGGCAAAAACACTCGGGCGATCGCTCGTTGTCGGGATCAATAGTGATCAGTCTGTTCATAGGCTCAAACCTCAACGCACGGGACAGCCTGCCCGTCCCATTATCCCTGACCGTCAACGGGCAGAGGTTGTGGCTGCATTGAAATCAGTCGATGCTGTCATGATTTTTTCAGAATTAAACGCATGTCGGGCGATCGCCGCTTTAAGCCCTGAGATTTATGCCAAAGGAGGTGATTATAACCTGGATACTCTCCCTGAAGTGCCGACAGTAGAAGCCTATGGCGGTGCCATTCATCTCATTCCCATTGAAGTCTTTTGTTCGACATCGACGATCATTCAAGCGATCTCAGCTCAGTTGTCAGAACGCGAATCCATGGTGGAGTCTGATGCCCTTCAGGAATGAAAGTTTAAAACCTCCGAGGGATTTTGTTGAGGACGGTGAAAAAACCGCCGCCCTCAACAAAATATTCTGGTTACCAACCTAGATGAGGTTTATCGCGCTGTGCGTGTTGATTAAGTAGGTGGTGTTGGGTGCGTCGCGCCCAACACCACTCTTTTTGTACTTGACTAACATGTATACCGCTATCAATAGATAGGCATAAATAAACTCACTTTAAAAACCTGGGGATGGCCCCACCCGGGCGGACCCCACGGTGTTTGGTTTTTATTTCGTCGGTGTTGTTGGGTGCTCCGCCCCCAACACCACTCTTTTTGTACTTGACTAACATGTATACCGCTATCAATAGATAGGCATAAATAAACTCACTTTAAAAACCTGGGGATCGCCCCTCCGGGGC
>JBCCWF010000143.1:0-13875 GCA_039194035.1 Cyanobacteria bacterium P01_E01_bin.6
AAATTACGTCTTTCGTCTGCCTCACTTACAAAAAAATCTCGTATTTTTTTGAACATTATTTGTGGGGTCCCCCCCCCCCTTCCCGCCCCCCCCACCAAACTCTATTCATGGGAAAACTCTATTCACGGGGTTTCGTCCAGTCAGCTTCTGTATTAAGCGCCTGGTGCAGCCGCACATTGCTGAGCAGGGGTGGCTGCAATTTGTTGACAGAGGTTGATCATATATTGATCGTCTGCTGCAGGTTCGCTATAGAACTCACTGCGAGTAGCCCGTGGAGTAATGAATCGAGCTGCAATCGGTCCTGCAGGAGAATATTGCAACGCAACATCATACCCCCAGAGTCGGTTCGGCGGCGAGTAGTACTGAATCCGCTCACTCCCGGTCGTATTTTCATTGGTTTCCCATGAATCTTGGTCAAAGGGAGCCGTTGCATAGTTACTAAAGTTGAGCTGCAAGAGCCCTCCTGAAATATATAGACGACTCCATCGTTCTAAGAATCGAGGGAAGTTGTGCATTCCTCCATAGGCTTGATTTGTCCGCGATGGAACTAGTCCGCTGATAATCATTGCATTCACACGATTTTCTGACGCATTAATCAGCGATTTACCATCCTGGAATCGATAGAAATCAGTGGCACTATATTCATCGTCATAGGTCTGAACGGTGGTTCCATCGTTGATAATTGGCATTCCATTTCGAGAAATGATGATCGGTGAGGTTGGATCGTCAGGGTTGCTCCGAAGCCAATCAAATCCATCATCATTGATATCCTCGTCTGGTCGATTTTGGTCTAGGTATGACGTGCGATCGTTATTTCCAGAACATCCATATCGAGTCTCAGAGTCAGAGATATTTGCACCAGTGCCGTCCCCTGCCGTCACAAAGCTGTCTTCCATACTGCCATCACAAAAGTTATCTGAGATGATGCTCACCGCATCTGCCAGAATTTCTGTGGGTCGCCAGAGGTCGGTGGCAGGGCTTGCAAATCGCAAGTCTAAGTCTGTCCGGTTGTTATAGAACTGATTTGTGTTGAACGTGCCACCCACCGGAAGTTTCTGAGTGAATTCTTCCAATCGACAGCCCTCTGCACCATTACACCCAGGGGTTTGGTGCAGGTTGAGATCACCATGAATGTATACCGGAACATCTGAAATAAACGATAGCCCACTCCCCTGATCATCGTCTCTCCACAGCTCAGATCCATTTCTCATTCGGAATCCATTCGGTCGTCGCATTGGGTCAGGGTAATAGTCAACCGATTTTGGGCTGATTTGATTCTGGTTAAAGAGGGGTGGATCTTGAGGATTGGCCGGATCCGCTTCCATCCGACAGATGCCATTATTCGGTCCAGCCGTTCGTTCAAATGTCGCATTCTGACCACAGGTTGGCCAATCTGCCCCAGCACCCACAGGACGATTAATCGTGTCTTCGCGGACCGCATCTTCTCTCACGCCATAGACAATCGAGTTGTTCGGTAGCCAGTGGTCTTGATTGGCGTCAGCATCTACGCCAAGGCTCCGCGTATTGTTGTGGATTAAATCCCAGTCAATGTCTAAGACTTTGACACCCATCATTTCTCGACCGTTATAGATGCCTTTATCCATAAAAGCCACAGATGCGAGTGGGGTGGTGCCATCAGCGGCATAGACCTCGTTGATGCCAGTGTTTTGTGTGGGTGCAACCCAATCACCCAAATCAATGCGGTGAGGAGACAGGGCGATCGCCCCTGGTGCTCCTGCTTCATAGGTGTAGCCAAAGTTCACCCCAGTGCTGGTCACATCATCATAAATATAGTCATCGACGACATATTCCTCTACAGATGGTTGTGTATGGTCAACTTCAATGACAGTCGGTGTTGCGACCGCATCGGCTCCATCATCGGCTCCATTGTGGTCGTGATCAACCACCGGGAAGAGATAGTAAAGCGATGGATATTTAGGTTGACTAAAGGACGAGCAAAAGGCCATGGCTAAGCCAATCTTCCGGGCATCTTTCACGTCAGGGTCATCCCCAGGAGCAATGATGGCGTCATTGGCAGGATTGCCAAACAGATCCGGATCACAGGCTGCCCTCAGCGTCACATTGTCAGTTGGGGCACCTGGGAATGATTTCACGCCCTCTGTAAACGTAGCTGTTGCCGACACCCATGTGGTGTTACTCGGAGGCGTTGGATCTACCGAAAAACTTCCATCCACAAAGCCCAGCAGACGATCTCTCAGCACTTGATTAGCGGTAATGATGACCTCTGCACGCTCATCAATCTCATCATCGGTGAGCACATTTCCAGGCTTGTTTTTCAGGGCTTCAATAAAGTCCGCCGTCGAAAACTGCCCATAAAAGTCAGCCGCATCAGTTGTCCGGTTATAACCAGGCGGGAAGTTGACAGGCGAACTGATGAGCGTATTGACCTCTCCATTCACCGTGTCCCCATCAATCAAATCCCAGAAAAGTTGACCAAACTCCGAGAGGGTAGCCCCAGCGAGTGCATCATATCGCTGCTGCTCGACATCTACGTTGTAGGCCAGCATCCCGAGAGTACAGGCCGCTGTGTGCAGCGTTGCCTTATCAGCAGGACTGAGATCCGCATAGGCCACGGTTCCGCCAGTTGGGTTTCCTTCCGCCGCTGTGCCACCATCCACCATAGCCAACACCCGACGGAGAATCGAATAATCTCCCCACATGGTCAGATTTGGATAGGGGTGAACATTGGCATCTTGAACAGGCGTGAAAGAGGGCGCCCCTCCCAGTGGGTCGCCTGAGAAGTGAGCGAGATTTCGCAGGGCAATTCCTAGGGGCTGATCATCTTCAATGGCGGTAGCGAATGCAGCATCAGTCGTCACGCCAGCTGGCGGGTCAAATTCCCAACCATCCGTTCCCTGACCTCGCAAGAAATCAGTCTTTACGAATGCGAGTGCCCCTGCGGTCACCGTTTCAAACGTGCGGCTGGTGCGAATTGTTGAGGCGGTGCCTGGGTGAGCGGTTAGGGCATAGCACGCGGCAGGGAAATAGCCATTCGCCGCAGCCCCATTGGCATGGGCGCTGTGATAGATAGCCATCGACTGAACGGCTGCTAAATTGTCATAGAGCGATCGCCGTTGGAGCGTTTCATGGCATCGATTGCCAACGCATTGGTCAGCGGGATAAATCGACTCGAATTGCCGCTCATCGGCAATCCCATTGCCATCGCCGTCAGTATCGTCTAGCACTCCATTATTGTTGATGTCATAGCCCCACACCGCATCATCGCCGATCTCAAGGCGCTGCCCAATAATGAGACGCATGCCTTCTCGCAGGGCGCGTCGTTCCCAATAGCCATCGAGGCCAACATTGATCGATGGATCTGCATCGATGTTCGTTAATTCATCATCGCTTAAGCCATCAGCAGCCATGGCCTCACCTGTAATCGGTGCACCAATATCTCTAAGAATTTGGCGTCCTCCATAGCGAGGTTTAGGACCATAGCGATTATCAGCACGATAGAAGTCATCGAGGAAGGGAGCCTCTTCTTGCTGGTTATAAATGCGTCCTGCAGCCACAAACTGCTTGTCCTGATCATTCCAGTCTGCTGCTCGAAAGGCACTCGGGTCAGCAGTTCCTCTTGCACGAGAAATATCTTGGGTGAAGAGGGCGATGGGGTCTAGGGCATAGTCTGTAGGCAAGGGGTTACCGCCACCCTGATCGACAGAATCGCGGCCACTGTCAAGGCGAACATTATCGTCACCTGTAATCACTGGGGTTGTATCATGCAAATGAAAAACTGAGCGATCGCCAAAGGCATTGTTGTTAATCTTGCCACTGAGAATCTGTCCTTGAAAGGCCGGAATCCCCTCGTCAGGATCTGCTTGGATATCTGTAATCGTGATTTCTGATGCTTCTGGCGTGTAGAGACAGGACGCTGGCGAGCTAACTAAATACCCCTGAAATCTGTTGTTTCCAACAATTAAGTTTCCTTCCGTATGCATCGCCCCATTCCAGTTGAACTGAGGACCCGGAAAAATTTCTAGGTCATTTCGGAACCACGCTCCCCACTTGTTTCCCTGAGCCAGTTCTCGATCCTGATGAAACTCAGCCGTTGCAACCGTTCCATTAATATTATCGGGTAAGACAAACGCATCGACCTGGAAATTCTTACGGAGCGTTGATGAGTCAATTGTGTCCCGAAACCATCCGGCCTCAATGGGAACAACTCCTCCATTGGCACCGGCTTGACAGGCTTGATTGAGGTTGCCGCCATTACTGAGGGGACCATGCCTAACCTGCTGTGCATTCGCACGGCCAATCACGGCCGCATCTGACGCTTGCTCCATGTCAGCTGGATTAGCCGAGGTTTGCAGAATAATCGAGTAGGCCACAGTCGCATCTTCTACGCCATCTTCATCCAAATCCACTCGATAAGCCCAGGCATTATCCGGTATGTTGTCGCCATCCAAGTCGAGGCGATCCGCGAGGCCATTTCCATCCACATCCATGTTCACGGGCAAGCCCAAAAATGCGGAGGCCGTCTGTTCTTCGTCTGGGAATGTATAGGGGTCAACATCGTTACCCAAATCGTTGACGATGAGTAACGGCGAGACGGTCAACCCATTGCGATCGCGCCCATCATTTGCCAACATGCCGAGCAACTGAGCCTCTCCTGGAACCCCGGAGGGCAAGCGTGAATCTCTCTGACGATTGAACATAAATTCAAGCTTGGCCTTGGCTCGATCAATCGCCGGAGTGGCTGCATTGTAGATCACCTGAGACTGTCGCTCTTCTGTTGCATCTGCGGTTCGGTTCAGTGTTCGGAGTGTAATCGCTCCCACCGTTAGCGACACAACAAGAAGCAAGAGAACGACTGTTGGCAAAATAAATCCTTTCTGGGATGCCTGAGGCTGCCGACCAATAAACAGCAGCACTCGCAGAAACCACGTTGCGAACTCTTTTGTGACGCGAGTTGTGAGAGCTTTTACGAGATTTGCAAGGTGAACAACAGCTCGATTTGATTTGCGCTTTGCCATCAGATTTAATCCTGTCAACGATACAGTAACGCCACAACGGCAGCACAAGCTAAGATTCATTCATCGCAAAACGCCGAAACGTTCCTAGGATGCATGGATCTGCTGGCTACCTTGGGGCAGCACATTAATTGATTTGCAAGTTTCTCCAATCAGCAGGGTGCGACGTCAAAACACCTCGCTTGTGCCTGCCGTCTATTGAAAACTTGTGATGAGTAAAGAGATGAGGCTATGCCTTCACGCATCGCCGCGCTTCTGATAGCCATGACTAGGTCGCGGCGTATGGCTGAATAGATTCAAGCCAGTGTGAATGCTCTCAAGGTGGTTGTGACGGTAGGTGTCCCATTCAGCGTGACAGCAGTCTTCATCTCTAATGGAGCATAGGAAATAAGCTAGATCAATAGCCTAGATTCGCTATCAGTGAGAATTTAAGCAGTAGATGCAGTGCAGTAGATGCAGTGTTGGTCAGTAAGGGAATGATGAACTGAGTAGAAGAATTACCTGGCTGGGATAATCACAGCACTGAATTCAGGTAGATGCGGCCAATGAGTCATTTAGTCAATGACAGACTGATTTAAGAAAATTTCAAAAAAAGTATCGTTTCCAGTGGAAGGCGATCGCCCTCAAAAAACATAGTCTTACCAATTCGTGAATATACTGACCGTAACACTCAGCAAAAATACCTTTGGCAAAGCTGAAGTAAAGACGTATAAATTTCTGACAAAAAGATCATACGGCTCTGTGACTAGTATCTTCATAAAGAACGCTAGTCACAGAGTCGTATGATCTCAAAAAGCTTTCAAAAAGCTTGAAGAGTAACGCGTGAGTGGATTTAGTGTTGAAGATACTTAGTAGGCAGGGGCAGCGATCCAAGAAACGGCAACGCCCAGAATTGAGCCAACTAGCACTTGCAGTGGTGTGTGGCCTAGTAACTCCTTGAGGCGATCGCCCACCAAATCAGGCTTGTTGCTAAACAGCTCATCAACCATTAGATTCAGAATGCGTGCGTGGTTTCCTGCGGCTTGCCTCACCCCAGATGCGTCATACATCACAATCACAGCAACGACAAAGGCGATCGCAAATTCTGAACTCGACCATCCTTGAGTTTGGCCCACGCCTGTAGCCAACGCGGCGACTAAGGCAGAGTGAGAGCTAGGCATTCCTCCCGTTTCAGTGAGGGTTTTCAGGGTTGCCTTGCCGTTACGCACCAACTCAAACAAGACTTTGAGCACCTGTGCGGCTAAACAGGCCAACAGAGCCACAATGAGAATGTGATTATCGAAGATTGTGAGAAAATCCTGCATGGGTTTCGTGATTTAGTGCGTCCGCGCAGTGATGTAGTCAGCCAGTGCCTTCAACGGAAGAGCCGCATCACCAAACGGCGATAATTCTTCTTTTGCACTATCCACTAGTTCTTGAGCCTTCTGTCGAGACTTGTCCAGTCCCCACAGGCTAGGATACGTCACTTTATGCGCATCCAAGTCTTTGCCCGCCGTTTTGCCCAATTCTTCGCAGGTGGCCGTGATGTCGAGAATGTCATCGACTATCTGAAACGCAAGGCCAATGGCCTGGGCATATTGGGTCAGGCGCTGAATAAAGTCAGCTGAAGCACCTGTTAAGACGGCACCGCAAACAACGGATGCTTCTAACAAGGCTGCTGTTTTGTGGCGATGGATAAAGTCTAGGGTCTCAACCGAGACGTCTGTTTTGCCCTCACAGGCCAAATCAACGGATTGGCCACCGACGAGACCAGCCGCGCCCACGGCACGACCCAGGCGAGCAATCACGTTCACTAATCGATCGGCTGGAACATGTTGGGTTTGCGTGGCAGCAAATTCAAACGCGTAGGCAAGGAGTCCATCTCCTGCCAAAATGGCGATCGCTTCTCCGTAAATCTTATGGTTCGTGAGCTTTCCTCGACGATAGTCATCATTATCCATCGCGGGCAAGTCATCATGCACCAACGACATTGTGTGAATCATTTCCAACGCACAGGCGGTCGGCATCGCCATCTCAAGGGTTCCGCCTGTCATTTCACAGGTGGCCAGACAAAGAATCGGACGGAGCCGCTTTCCCCCTGCCATGAGCGAGTACTTCATGGACTCGTAAATTGTTTCGGGATACACCACTTGAAGCGACTGATTTAATGCGTCCTCTACAACTGCTTTACGCTCTGTCAGATAAGCTGACAAATCAAACTTTGAAGCTGGGTTAGGGCGCTCATCCGTCATGATTGTGCCTAAATTACTTGACCGTGTCATATGCTTCTCACCGTTGTACTAGAAATCGAATGGGCTGGTTGTGATGCAATGGACAACGCGTCACCTGCTATCTACCATTTTGTTGAAACCGAAACCAGCTAAAACTCAAATCCGCGAAAAACCAAACCAGACCATCATGTGCGATGAAGATACTCAAACTTAGAGTACTAGGGAACTTGATTTAACTCAAAAGTAAAGAATCTATCCAAACCATTTGCATCTCTGCTAGGCGTTTGGCGCTTGAACGCGATCGCAATAACTCCATACTGTATTGTGCAACAGCATGGTCACTGTCATGGGGCCAATTCCTCCCGGAACTGGAGTTAGCCACCCGGCGACAGGATCCACAGCGGCAAAATCAACATCTCCCACCAGTCGGGTTTTGCCAGAGGATTCTGTTATTCGGTTAATGCCAACGTCAACAACGGTTGCCCCCGGTTTTACCATTTCAGCGGTAATCAACCCTGGACGTCCAACCGCAGCCACTAGAATATCAGCCGATTGAGCGATCGCCGCCATATCACGTGTTCGCGAATGGGCCATGGTGACTGTGGCGTTCCGCTCTAGCAACATCAGCGATAGGGGCTTGCCGACCAAAATGCTACGGCCAATCACGACAGCATGTTTCCCGTCTATCGAGATATGGTGCTCATCCAATAGCCGCATTACCCCAGCAGGCGTGCAGCTTTGCAGGCCCGGTTCACCCCGCAACAACTTTCCCATATTGAGTGGATGCAATCCATCGGCATCTTTCATCGGGTCAATTTGTCGGAGCAGCGACACACTATCTAAGTGCTCAGGCAGGGGCAATTGAATGAGAATGCCGTCAACGGCATCATTCGCGTTCAGTTCATCAATGAGTGCGATCAAGGTGTCTTGAGACGTATTCTTTGGCAAATGTTTCCCATAGGAGGTGATGCCTACCCGTGTACAGGCTTTTTCCTTGCCTCTGACATAGGCAGCACTCGCTGGGTTGTCTCCTACCATGACGACGGCCAATCCTGGCGATCGCCCAATTGTGTCCGTCAGCCCCTTTACTTTTTCAGCAAGTTCGGCTTGCATTCGCGTAGCAAGTGCTTTGCCGTCTAATACCCCAGCCATGATCTCTCTCATCCATTCCGTAATCGTAGACTCCTAGTCTCTCAGATTTGATTCATTCTGCTGCAAGACTTAAGAAATTGATGCTAAGTAGCTTGGCGTTATTCAACTAAAAACTCAAAAACCTGGGGAGCGCCCCTCCGAGACGCTCCCCAGGTTTTTAAAGTGCGTTTATTGATGTCTAAGTAGCTAGCCATAAGTAAACGTAACCTTCCAAATACTGTGCCGCCCCCTGCGCGGGCGGCACAGTATTTGGGGTTTTGGTTTTAATGACGTCCAGGTACTTATCGACTTAAGTCGGTGGTCACAATTAGCTGTAAACCCATAAAACCCTGCGCCGACCCCTGTGTGGGCAGCGCAGGGTTATGAATTGGGTTTCTAATTGTGCCGAGGTACTGATTGGAGACGGTGGCGATAGCGTATTTGTATCAATAGCGCAGATAGGTGTTTCAGCCATGTATTTGGGTTTATAAAATCATGCATTCATCAGTTTCATCTCCTACAATCAAGGGGGATTTCCGCATGATATAGACTATGTCCGTTACCGTACAATTCACGTCCAGCGATTGGCGATCGCCCTTATTTGTGGTGAGGCTGATCCGCACGCTTTCCTGGAGAACCTTGCTCATCACCCTAGTTGGCGTATCAGGCTGCCAAAGCCTCAATCAGCCACTCCCGCTGAAGCTGACTGGACGCATCCGTTCTGTCAATGCCATTCAGACCCGTGTCAACGTTGGCTCGACGCTCTATGTGAAGGGGACTGTGGGAGAACGCGTTCCTCTGATACAGGGACAGGTCTATGAACTCGAAGACTCAACTGGGCGCATCTGGGTTGTCACCAAAGATGCCACCATTGCCACAGGAGAAGAGCTGTTAATTCGCGGGACTCTATCTTATTTAGCAACCCCCGATTTTGGTGTGGATGTGGGGGAACGCTATCTGTGGGAAACCGATCAAGTTGAGCGATCGCCCTAAGGTCATCTCTCAATCCTTGAGTTTTTCAGCCAGTTGCGCTTCAATCGCATCACTTAAAACTTCTGTCAGCGCATCTACACGATGCTGTAACTTTCGTACTTGAAGGGATAAACCAGAAATAACGATGCCCATGAGGACATAAAACATATCGATATTAGTATTGAGTCCAAACCACAACACAACAAAGGCTGTCAGCATCAAGAATAAATATTCCCACCATTGCACCCGCAGTTTTAAAACATGACGAAGCCGCCGATCTCGTTTTAACTTTGCGCCGAGTAATTGATCTGCAACGTATTTCATGGAGAGTATCGGGTGGTTCTTAACGTGATTTCTTAAGGTTATGATATCCAATCCATTGTCAGCAGACACTCCTACCCATCGTCCTCATGTCGCGATCGCCATTCTTCACCAGCAGCAGCCCGATGGTTCGCTACAGTTTCTGATGCAGCTCCGCGACGATATTCCTGGCATTGCTTATCCGGGGCACTGGGGCTTCTTTGGTGGACACATTGAACTAGGGGAATCCCCTGATGTTGCCGTGACGCGAGAACTGGTGGAAGAAATTAATTATGTTCCACCGAGCATTCACCCATTCAAGGTCTACGATAGCCCTCGGAGCATTCGTCACGTTTTTCACGCTCCGTTTATCACAACGCTTGATGCGCTCACCCTCAGAGAGGGATGGGATATGCGATTGCTCACTGTCGATGATATTCAGAAAGGGGAGTGCTATTCTGCGGCAGCAGAGAACATGAAACCCATCGGAGAACCACACCAAGCGATTCTCATGGAGTTTCTTGAGCAAGCCTTGGAACAGACCTTGAAGCAGGCCTTGGGGGATGATGGCTGACGATCTCGTAGGAGCAAGAGTTGAGTGGAACAATCAAGGGCGATCGCTCCACCGTGAGAACGCCAGACTCCTGGATGCAGGAGCTTTATGAGCTAAAGCCTGCTAAGAAAAGCGCTAGCCCAGCTAAGCCTGCAAGAATCACCAGCACTTTTCCTGCATTCGGGCTACCTTTCCAAGAATGATTTTTCTCTTTCATCACAACAATTAAACCTTGTCATTGATTCCTCTGTTATTGTGACATTTTCGTGATCCGTTGCCGGAACTCAGTCACTTTATTGGGGTCAGGAATGTATTGAGGCGATCGCCTCAACCATTGCAGTAGATGTCGCGGCGGAATATTTCTCCAGGTTTTGTTCTAGCAAGAAGCTGGCCTTGGCAATACAATGCGCTAGGTCTTGACGACAACACCCCAAAAAATCAGAAGGAATAGAGGATGATGGAATATCTGTTGCGTTGGTTTATAACTTAAGCCGGGAAAAATTTAACGGGATTCTGGGGCGCTCCGCGCCCCAGAATCCCGCCTAAACATGCAAGCTGTTGCGTTGATTTCCAGGATCAATTCGACGAGTCGTATCAACGTGGCTATGTGTCACGACAAAGGCGATTAACAACGTTAAAGAAGGTGATCTTGCTTACTTCCGGTCTGTTCAAACTGAAGAACCCTGGGGGTCTCTTATGGAGAGATCCCCAGGGTTCTTCAGTTCGTGGTTAATCTGGCGCTAATGAAATACCCAACTACAAAATGAAGCTATCGGCACCGACATCAGTTGCGTCAATCCCTTTCAACACGGCTAGCTCAATGGCTTTTCTGCGACCATCCAGACCATCCACATCTACGGTCAGAATGGCTCGACTACCCCGTTGAATGAGCTGAACCTCATTGCCAAAGGCACTACCCGAATTGATCTCAAATGCCTCCAAGAGGTTACTCACATCAATCAGGTCAATACCGACTTCAAAGTCTCGAATTAGGTCACGACCATCCTTGGGACGATTGTAGATAAAGGTATCAATACCATCGCCACCCGTGAGTTTGTCGTTGCCGAAACCACCTACGATGGTGTCATCTCCATCACCACCAGCGATTTTGTCTCTGCCACCATTGCCAAGCAGCTCATCATCGCCGTCATTCCCAAAGATCGTGTCTTTGCCCGCGCCGCCTTTGGCAAAGTCATCTCCGGCATCACAAATAATACGATCATTACCCCGATCGCCATACATCATGTCATCGCCATCGCCGCCTTCCAGGCGATCGTTGTCGCGACGACCACGGAGTTCATCATTGTCGGCTTCACCAAACAATTCATCATCCCCGTCATTGCCGGAGAGGAAATCGTCATTATCTCCTCCTCGAAGTTCATCATCACCACCTAACCCACGGAATCGATTGGGGGTTGTATCACCAGTGAGAGTATCTGCAGATGGAGTTGAACGGTTACTGTCATTTAATAGAGGGACATTTGGCGTCGAGGAGGGGAGGGTTAAATCAGACGTATCGTTATCAGCAATCGTGATGGTTTGAGCCGTTGTAGCACCCAGAGCAAGACCACTACTAGGATTTGAAAGGGTAAGGGTTGCCGTTTCAATATCACTTTCATCCACTGGGTCATCAGCAATCATGAAGGTAACCGTTCCTGTTGTCTGCCCAGCGGGAATGGTAATCGAGGAGCTAGAAAGGGTGTAGTCGCCCGCGGTAATATCAACCCCTGTCACTGTTAAATCAACGGTTTGGTTGTTGCTGACGGCCTGGTCGGCTGTAGCCGTTACGGTAATGACCGTTGATGCTGCTTCTGTACCGCTGTTGGCGCTTAAGGAAAGATTAACCTCAGGTGGTGAGATATTAAATACTGAAAGGGTATTGTCATTAATACTTGTAACGAAGAGTTGGGTGCCGTCTGGACTTAGGGACAGGCCAGATGCACCTCCTAAACTCTCGATCCCTGATTGGCCATCGGTAAAGACCGTATTGAACGTTAAATTCCCAGATGTATCACGGTTAAAAACAGCAAGACTATTGTCACTCTTTCCCGCAACAAAGACATAAGAACCGTCTGGACTCACCATCACGCTATCAAATGAACCGCTAAGCCCTTCTACTCCGTCTTGTCCATCTTGAAAACTGGCTCTGAAGGTGACAGTACCGAAAGCTGCATCTCGATCAAACACAACAAGAGAGTCCGAATCTTTGGCAAAGACCTGGGTACCATCTGGGCTAACTGCAACAGACTCAGTGTTGGTAAGACTGCCGTTTGATAAAAATTCTTTGAACGTTACGTTGCCTGATACATCCCGGTCAAATACGCCAATGCCACCAGATCGACCTGCAAGAAATAGTTGTTTTCCATCTGGGCTAGCAACCACAAAGGTTGGTTGAGAAATCCCCGTAATATTTGGGAAACTAGTATTGACCGTTAAATTGCCGGATGAAGGGTCTCGATCCAACACGACTAACTGTGGATTCCCATTATAGTTAGCAACAAAAACGTGTTGATTATCAGGACTAACGACAACAGATGTTGGGTTTCGAATACTTGTTGTAAAGGATTCCTTAAAGGTTAAGTTTCCGGATGGGTCCCGATTGAATACGGCAATGGAACTATTATTAAAGCTGGCAGCAAAGACCTGCTGTCCATCTGGGCTAACCGAAACACCAGCTATCCCTCCAGAGCCGCCCAAACCACTAACCCCACCAGTCCCATTGGTGAAAACGGTATTGAACGTCAATGTGCCGGATGGATCTCGATTAAAGACAGCCAGTTGATTATCATCAAGCACAAATACCTGTGTCCCATCTGGGCTGACAGTGGTTGGCGCAACAAAGTTGGCATCCAGACCACTGACTCCATTCACACCATCTTGAAAGGACGTTTGAAAGGAGATTCCCAAGGTTGCGGTGTAGGTGTTTAAAGTGCTTGCATTAAAAATCTGAGTGGCCGCTATCGGCCATTGACCATTGCCGATAGGGATTGTTGGAGCACTAACATATGCCCCCGTTAAGCTTGCTAGAAACTGAACAAATTCTGCACCTGCATCCCCGACGGCCACATTACAGCCGTAGAGAAAAAGTTCGGATTTTAGATTTTGAATTTTAGATTTTGGGTTGAACCAAGATGTGAGGTCTTCAGCATAGAGCGCTAAAGTGCTGAGACTGAGTTCACGGTTACCTAGATAGAGGGTTCCAGGGGAGCCGTGAGAGATGATGTGGAGAGAGATCCCATTTTGAATTTGAGAGTTTAGTGTTTGGAAGATTTCGGTGATCTGCTGGACTCCATCACGGTTGGAGTCGAGGACAAATAACTCAGCTCCGTCCACGACTCCATCCAAAAGCATCTGATAGCTATCAACGCCGGGGTCAATCACAACCAATGTTGTTTGACAATGTTTCATTGCTGGATTGATAGATGCTTTTTTTGACACTGCTGTAGACGACAAAGTCATTGTTTGACACCTTTTATAACTAGACATTACACAACGTTCTTAAAACGAATGAGATAGATATGTTTGACAGCTAAAATTCCTGATTTAATTGAATGAATTACTTCTCTTTCTTATAAGCAGAATATTAAGCAGATAGCCATAATTAAACTTATTATTTCAAATCCTATATTGCCTTCACAGGGGGCAGTACAGGATTTTAGATCTTGGTTTTAATTACGTCCAAGTATTTATTGCAACGAATCATTTTAGGGAAATT
>JBCCWF010000144.1:0-13832 GCA_039194035.1 Cyanobacteria bacterium P01_E01_bin.6
CCCAGGTTTTTTAAGTGAGTGTAATGATGCCTATCTACTTATGTAAGTACCTCAAGTACCTCGGCATCATTAAAAACCAGTTTCTAAATCCTGCGCCGCCCGCGCAGCGAGCGACTCAGGATTTATGGGTTTTATACTTAATTGTGTCTACCTATGGCTTGTAACTTAAACTGAGAAGAATCCCACCTTACAGTACAAGCCCTACCTAACTTAGAGCGCAATTTGAAGATAGCTTGAGTTACACGATTGCTCCAAAACATAATGCTCCAAAACACGGCTTGTATTTTGATGGTTCTCGAATCATGCATCAGAGATGCTTCGCCGTTCCGGCAACGCAATAGGATTCAAGTTTTGCACCCATTTGAGGAGGACACATTTGCTAGATAGGACTGCTCAGCAGGCGCTGCCAACGACAACATATACGCCAGAGAGTCGGCTGAGTCGGCCTCTGGAGTTGTTGAACGATATCCAGCGAGATGTGATAGCTTCCAAGGAACTGGCTTGGCAGATGTTTTATCGGAACATCAGGGCTCGCTATCGTCAGTCTGCACTAGGGCCACTATGGGCTATTATCCCGCCAATCTTGATTGCCTTTACGGCAACAGTTCTCCGACGGGGTGGGGTGATTGAAGCAGACGAAACAGGTCTTCCCTATGCTCTTTCCGTCCTGTTTAAGACCATTCTCTGGCAAACGTTTGCAACCAGCTTTTCGTTGCCGCTTCAAGCGATGAAAGTCGGCCTGCCGCTGCTTCGAACGATTCGCGTTCCCGTAGAAGGCCTCCTGTTGGCAGCATTGTATGAGATGGCCTTTGATCTGGTTATCCAGTTGCTTGTTCTGGCTGGGTTCTTTGTTGTCTTTGGGGCGTCCTTGAGCTGGGGGGTCATTCCTGCAATCGGTTCGTTGTTCATCCTCATCTGCTTTGGCTTCAGTTTGGGGCTATTCTTAGTACCCATTGGCAGTTTATATACAGATGTGACATCAGCCTTGCCGTTTCTGACACGGTTTTGGTTTTTTCTAACGCCTGTAATTTATACCCCCCCGAGTACGTGGCCGTATTCACTCATCGTTGATCTCAATCCGGTGACCCCCCTGTTGCTGACAACTCTGGAGTTGTCCACGGAGGGAACCGTACACAACGTGGTGGGATTTACTGTAGTATCAATTTTGTCTTGCGTCCTTCTGATGACTGGCTGGGTGTTTTATCGAATATCGATTCCGATGTTGGTCGAACGTTAACCGGAGCCACAGTGGCGAGCAAAGCCAGGAACGAGATGCGCATACGAAACGCGAAAGAGTAAGACTAGATGTCATCTGACGAGATTTTGGTCACAGTTAAAGGAGTGTCTAAAAAATATTGCCGTGATCTACGGCGATCGCTCCGATACGGCTTACAGGATGTTGCAAGCGAGCTTTTCCTGCAACATAAACCGACGACGGAACTCCGCAGGCAAGAATTCTGGGCATTGCAAGATGTGAATTTTGAGCTCAAGCGCGGAGAATCTTTCGGCATCATTGGGGTCAACGGATCAGGCAAAACGACACTCCTTAAAATGATGCAGGGGTTGCTCAAGCCAACCACTGGCTCGATTACCATGCGCGGTCGAGTCGGCGCATTGATTACCCTTGGGCAAGGGTTTCAACCTGTGTTAAGTGGGCGTGAAAATATCTTCATCAACGCGTCCATTCTCGGTGTTTCCAAGGCAGAGGTGCTTGATCGGATGGAGGATATCCTTGCCTTTGCGGACTTAGGAGAATTTATTGATGCCCCGGTCAAAACCTACAGTTCTGGGATGAAAGGCCGCCTGGGATTTGCGATCGCAACGAATCTGATTGTGCCTGATATCTTGCTGTTAGATGAGGTATTAGCAACGGGTGACTGGAAGTTTAAGGAACGATGCTTTCAACGGATGGAAGAAATCGTCAGCTCAGGTGCGACCATTGTTTTTGTCTCGCACCTAGTTCCTAAAGTTGAACGGCTGTGTAACCGGGTCATGCTGTTGCACAAGGGTGTCGTAAAAGCCGTTGGCCCATCCCCAGAGGTGTGCGAAGCTTACTATGCACTTCCTGAAACATCGGATGGCAGTGAGGCTCGGTCTCGTCGCCAACGGTTGGTGAAAGTGGCCAAGCAATCGCCTGCTGCATCTGGGAAGAATGCAACATCTGGGAGGAGTTCAGCATCAATGCCATCCTCTATGGACGACATGAAGGAGGAGGAACTGATTGAGCTTCAACAGATTGAGTTGCTGAATCCAGAAGGGCACCTCCAAACGCAGTTCAAAACGCTGGATCCCATGGTGATTCGAGTGACCTTCTCCGCCCATCCGGCCACTCGTCGGTTAAATGTTATCGTTCAATTTCTGATGATGGGTGATGAAATTACCATTGCTGGGGTTGACCATCGATTGTCTACCGCTGACCTCAATGGAGCGCCATTGTCCAATGTTTTAGATTGCCATGTTCCTCAGATTCCGATGAAAGATGGAAAGTATCGAGTCTCGGTCACGATTGCAGAAGTGATGAATGATGATGACACGCGGAATGCGTCACCGTATAAAACGTCTGATTTGGTGCCCTTGACGGTGACGAAAAATCCAGACCTGCACCCTCATGAAAAGCGATCGCCTGGCATTGTTTATTTGCCAGCGTCTTGGCGGTTTGATGCACAGCCTCATCAGTCGATTCAGGATGCTTCCGTGTTGACGACCTCTGATGGCACAGCGCCCCCAGACGAATCTCCGACGGCAACGTCGGTGGGCGATCGCTAGCGGGTAGATTCTGTGAGTGATGCGGTAAGCTTCCCTGTCGCATCTAGGCTAGCGATAGTGATTTTCAATGGTGTCAACCGTCAGCGTTTTCTCCCCCTCGCTCCTTATGTATAGGCTTATACAGCATCAGAGGATATGCCCATGAATTTGTCAGGTAAAACCATTCTCGTTGACGGATTTAATTTGGAATTAGCCCAGGGAACAGGTATCAAGACCTATGGGGTGAGCCTTGTTCAGGCTCTGAGCAAGCTCGGTGCGGACATTGATGTATTGTTTAGCCGGGATGTGTCTCAGAGTCGAGATGCCTTGTTGGATGAAATCCTCTTTTTTGACACCGTGCCAGAAGATTCCTATGCCGGACGGGTCGGTCGTCTTCGAAAATATCGGGATTTGGTAGGCATTCTCTATAAAGCCATGCTGAGACAGCCCTATCGTGCCGCATCGTTGTCAACGAGCGATCGCGTCATCAAAAAGCCTGTACAGGGAAGCTTTGTTAGTTCTCTCGCGGATATCATCGACCTGCTGCATATCCACAATCTCCGCAACGGCTATAAACAAGCCAATACAATTTTCAAGTATCTAAAACAGGAAACCTATGTCGCCCTTGAGGAAAAGGTCGATATCTTTCATTCCACCTATCCGCTGCCCATGCAAATCAAAGGGGCGAAGAAGGTGACGACGGTGCATGATTTGATTCCCCTGCGGTTGCCATATACGACCCTCGACAAAAAACCGTTTTACTACGAGCTGATTAAACAATCTCTTAAGGGGTCTGATGCGATCGCCATCGTGTCTGAGCATTCCCGGCGAGATCTGCTTGATTTGTTTGATGTGGATCCAGACAAGGTGAAAGTCACCTATCAACCCATTGCACTGAAGCGTCTGAATGAGGATGAAGGCGTGATTCGGCGGTTTTTGCGAAAATATAAACTGGACTACAAGAACTACATTCTGTTTGTCGGAGCGATCGAACCCAAGAAAAATGTTGGCCGGTTGATTGATGCGTATCTGGGCCTTGACACAGACGTGCCGCTGGTCATCGTCGGGAAGCTTGGGTGGCTCTGGGCAGAAGAAGTCGGCCAGGTGGTGGATAAGTCAGGCCAGGCCAGTTGTAACGTGCGGCTGCTGAAATACGTATCGAGTGAAGACCTCCGCTATCTGTTCGCCGGGGCAACCTGTTTTACCTTTCCCTCGCTCTATGAAGGATTTGGCCTACCGGTTTTAGAGGCAATGTCCTTTGGCTGCCCTGTACTCACCTCCAATGCCTCATCGTTGCCAGAAATAGGGGGAGATGCCGCTCTCTATGTCGATCCCTATGACGTTGCGAATATTCGCACTCAGCTTGATACCATTCTTTCTGACGAAGACCTGCGAACGACCATGAGCGAAAAAGGGCTTGTCCAAGCCGAAAAGTTCAGCATGGAGAACTACCTGAAGCGGCTGAGTGATGTCTATGCTCTGGTGACGTGAGGAGTTTGGTCATGAATACTCAGTCACGGTTTCCAGCTACGAACCAGGTGCAGTCGAACACTCCTGCAATGACGGGTGACTCCATCATTCCCACGGAAGAGCAGCCACTTTATTTTCTTCACATCCCCAAAACGGCGGGAACAACGCTCTACAACACGATGGACGATCGGTTTGAGGTGGAACACATCTGCCCAGATCGGTTTTTGCCTCAGCTGTTGAGGCGATCGCCCGACTCCTTGCGCCACTACCGCTTCTTTCGCGGACATTTTGGCGATAGCCTCAAGCACTTTGTCGATCGACCTCTCACCTATGTCACCGTTTTGCGAGACCCCGTTGATCGCTGTATCTCGCAGTTCAACGATGTCCGCCGAGTGTCCAACAACTTTCTTTATCAGCGGGTCAACGACCTCCAAATGTCTTTTGGGGACTTTGCACGGGACGACGAAACCCATATTGCTATCAACAACCTCCAAGCTCGGAACCTGGCCTTCGACTGGGTGGCTGATCAAATGGACGGCAACTTTAATCTCATTCGTCGAGGCATTGCAGGCACGTCTTTGGGGATTCCTGATGATGAGCTGCTGGATATTGCAAAAGAACGGCTGAATCACTGCACGGTGGTGGGAATTCTGGAGCGGTTTCAGGAGACAACGGCACTCTTGTCCTATCGGTTTTGTTGGTATCCCATTCAGCTACCCCGTCGCTTGAATCAGTCGGCTCAGCGTTTGCAGCGAGAGACGTTGGATGATGCCACATTGGAGGCGGTGCGAGAAAAGAATCAAGTCGATGAGGCTCTGTATCGCTATGCTGAGAGCCTGTTTGATGCACAATTCAATCGCATGGTGGCTGATCTTTCTGATTCATCTGATGTAATCGAGCGTGATGCGAGCGATCGCCCTCATCATCAGCCATGGGTGGACAATGTGGATAATGCACTGAATCCCAGCACCCCACCTGAGCGTCGTCTTGAACAAGCGCTGACTCCCATCATCCTGCCAGCCTTAGTGAGACGCTATGAACAAGCGGATGTGCAGCAATCAGCGTTTACATCGGTGCTGCACTTCTCTATGCGCCATCCAGCCGCAGGAAACAATTGGCACGGGCGAGAAGGGTTAGATGAGGGCTGTACGGCCTTTCGCTGGACAGGGCCAGGAACAACTTCAACGCTACATGTCCCCCTATCCGTTTCCCCCAACTCTGATGCTCAGGTCAGGCCGACTGCCCTTACCATTCAGCTGTACATCGTGCGGGCGATCGCCCCTGACGTGCTCCAAAGCCTTTCCCTTTCAGTCAATGGAACGTTTGTCCCGCTTCGCATCCTGACCCAGTGGGAGACCAATACCGTGCTTCATGGCACCATTCCCTGTGATGCAATCTCCACGGCTCCTGCATTGACCTGTCTGACGCTGATCGTCAACCGCACCGAATCACTCCAGGCGATCGCCCCCCACAGTCCCGATCAACGTCAGGTGGGTGTTGCCGTGAGCCATGTTTGTCTGTTCGCAGAAGGAACGATCAGTCCAGCTATTACCACGCTGCGACTGTTTCCTGATCATGATGAGCTGTGGGTTGCTGTGAGAGAGTTTGTGCGATCGCACCTGAAACCCCAGGAGGCGATCGCTGCGCCCAAAGAATTTCTCCAGCCCTTCCCCGCGCAGTTCCAAGACATTGGCACCCTCTTAATCAGTGAGGAGACTATCAGCGATGAGGATATCAGTGCTGAAACTATCAGTGCTGAAACTATCGGTGACGAGACTATCGGTGACGAGACTATCCGTGATGAGGGTGTGCCTCGCGCATTCTCTGCTCCGCAATGGGCCATCATGGCGAAACATCTAACTCACCAGATTCCAGCACCAACGTTGCGATGGATGATGGAAACCATGCACCCGGTCTTTTCAAACCAGGTGTTTATTGTGCTGTCAAGCCGTCCTGAGCTGGAACCAGTGCCCTATTTTGCAGACGATCCCTGGAGCGAGGCCGCAGACTTCCTCGCACAGCGCGTCAGTTCAGGAGACCGACTAGCCGCACCGAGAGAATTTATGTTCCGAGTGCCAACGGCTGAGTTTCTGGGTGATCCGATACTGAGTCGAGACCCTCAAGACGTGGCAGATGAGGCTCAAGGTATAGGCCTCCAGGAGACAGGCGATCTCGTGGACATGATTGGCAAGGCGGACTGGTTTGTGCTGCACAAAGGGCACGTTGATCAGTACCCCGATGAGGTTCTGGATCGAGTCGTCGCAGAATTGCGCCCTGTCTTTGCTAATCTAGTATTTGTGATTTTTTCGAGCCAGACTGCTTTTCGGCAGTTACCGTTCTGGTCTCGCGATGTGCGAGCGTTTTGGAAAGTCTATGGTCGGCGGCGTTGGCTCAGAGCCATTCAGCAAGTCATTCAAAGGCCACACCCTCGAAGGGATAGACCCACATGAGAGGTCGTTCGGAATCAGTGCTCAATGGACGCAAATTGTTGCCGTTGAGGGGTAGTTCATTACTCCATCGTTCCCTGACTGTTTATGCGAATGAATTCGATTGAATACGACCTTGGCCCAAAAGAGAGACTTTATTTCTTACACATCCAGAAAACGGCGGGGACGACCTTCTATTTCACCCTTGATGAGAAATTTGATCCTGACCAAATCTGCCCAGCCCGATTTTGGCGGCAGTTCATTCGATTAGCCAAGGAAGATGGGAAACGCCTCCGGCAATATCGCTTATTTCGAGGGCATTTTGGCTACTCGGTGCCGCAGTTCTTCAAACGCCCCACCGCATGTGTGACGGTGCTGCGAGATCCGATCAAGCGCTCTATATCCCACTTTCAGCACATTTGCCGAGAACCCAAAGATCGTCGCCACAAAATCGTCAAAGCTCACAACATGGATTTGACGGACTTTGTCCAGCATCCCGAAACCCGCTTGGCTATCCACAACCTGCAAACCCGCAGCATTGCCTTTGATCTGGGGTTCAAGGAACTGAAAAAAATTCGGCGATTTGCTGCTCAAGGTGTCATTGGCACGCCTCAGCCTGAGCGCTCTGATGATGACTTGCTGGCGATCGCCAAACAGCGGTTGGATGACTTTCCGTTTGTGGGCATCGTCGAGCGGTTCCAAGATTCTTTGTTCTTGCTGTCCTATGTGTTCGGTTGGTATCCCATTCGGCAAGCTAGAGAACTCAACAAAGCGCCTAAAAAAAAGACGCTCCCTGATATATCCCCAGAGGTGTTGGAAACGCTAACAGAGCTGAATCACTTGGATATTCAGCTTTATCACCATGCGAAACAACGCTTTGATGAGCACTACAACCAGATGGTGGCAGATTTGTGGAAACGCTATGGCGATCGCGCCTCGGACGTGCGCCCTGAAACCATTGATGACGACACCCTCTTTACATGGCTTGAGCGTCACTACGAAACGCGCACGCATCAGCGACAGCCAGCCCCTCTGCACAGCATTGACTTCCCCTTTAGCAAAGCACTGGCGGGAACAGGATGGCACCTCCGAGAAGGTGCTGGTTCTGGCTGGCATTTACCGGATGGGTTGAATGAAGGCGGCACGCCTTTTCGGTGGACTGGGCCAGAAACCACGTCTGTGGTTGATTTTCCCTTAGCAACGGACTCTGATTTAACGGTCAAACTCTGTATCATCGATGCAGCCGCTCCCGACATTTTGGATAGCCTGGCCATGACGGTTAATGATCATCCCATTGAGTTAGAAACCGTTTTAAAGCAGGGCACCCTGTCGATTCTCTACGGCTCCATTCCACAACAAGCGATGGACAGCGATCGCGCCTTTACGCGACTGGCTTTTTCGGTCAATCGCACAACGGTACCGACACTCCGCATGTCGGATCATCGGCTCGTCGGTCTCGCCTTTCATCGCTTGCAAATTTTCCCAGATTCAGCAGAAATCGTCAGCGAAGATTTTGAGCATTACGTTTTCCCTGTGAGTGATCCGCTCTGGGTAAAGACGGCTGATTTTGTCGCTACCTATGTGCATCCCCATGAAAAGCTAGTCTCCCCTGGCGAGTTTTCAAAACGGTTTTCAAAGCAGTTTCGATCGCAGAATATTCCTTTTTCGAAGAAGCCTGACTTAAATTGGGTAATCATCCACAAAGGCATGCTCCAAGATGTTGACCTGCCATCCCTGAATTGGGCGATCGCCCATATGCGCATTGTTTTTAGCAACGATGTCTTTGTGGTGTTGTCAAATCGAGCGGATATTCCCCAGTCCAGCCGCCTATCCCGCCATTGGATAATCCTTCGGTTACAGGTGCTGTTACTCGATCTCGAACACCACAATCTTCTCCCCCCTCAAACGCACAACACCTTTCTCCAGCTCAGCAAAGGCGTGAGCAAACTTATCAGCAGACGATTGAAACACATCACGAAGCCATAGATTGACATCACCTAATCGACATCACCCTGACGACAATTGAATGAGACTGCCGACCCTGATGTCTGTTGACCCTGATGTTGAGCGGCGGATGGTCAGCCTGTGGGCATCGACATTCCCGCAAACGATTGCCAAGGATTTTACCGTCATGCCCCATCATTCGCACGTCATTGACTTCAGGACCACCAACACGGTGTGGTGCAGTGTTTTAGTCGAAACACTGCACTGCTTAGGACTCACCACGGCGATTATCTGTCCAGGTTCCCGGTCAACGCCCTTAACCTTGGCCTTTGTCCAACATCCCGCCATCGACGCTATCCCCATTTTGGATGAACGCTCGGCTTCATTTTTTGCGCTGGGTATTGCCCGTCAAACACACCAAGCTGTCGCTCTTGTGTGTACCTCCGGCACTGCCGGGGCAAATTTCTATCCCGCCGTCATCGAGGCGTTTGAAAGTCGTGTGCCTTTGGTGGTCATGACCGCTGATCGTCCACCTGAGCTGCGTCAATGCCATTCGGGGCAAACCATCGATCAGCAAAAGCTCTATGGTGCTGTCCCCAACTGGTATGCCGAACTCGCACTCCCCTCACTTGATGAAGCAATGCTGGCCTATGGACGGCAAACGATGATCCACGCTTGGGAGCGATCGCACTCCCCCATCCCTGGCCCTGTCCACCTCAACATGCCTTTTCGCGATCCCCTCGCACCACTCCCAGAGCCAGAGGCTTTTGCCCTCGCCGAGACGTTTGATGGCGATCGCTTTTTCCAACACATCACCCCATCCCATCACCACCCCACGTCTTCCTCCTCTCCTCTCGCATCCATTCCATCCCTTCCCACCTCGATTTGGGAACAGTGGCAATCCATTCCTGACGGCATCATCATCGCAGGTATCGCTCAACCTCCCCATCCCGAACGCTACTGTCGGGCGATCGCCCAGTTATCCGCGACCTTTGGCTGGCCTGTTCTTGCAGAAGGGTTATCACCCGTACGCAACAATGCCACGCTGAAGGCCCATCTCATCTCGACGTATGACACCATTCTGCGACAGCCCGATGACGCCTCACGCCTCGCGCCCTCCTGTGTTATTCGCATTGGTGAAATGCCAACGAGCAAAATCTTGCGGCAGTGGATCGCTGAATGCAATCCTCTGCAATGGGTGATTGATGGGGGCGATCGCAACCTCGACCCAACCCACGGACGCACCATTCATGTACGCTGCTCGATCGAACAACTGGTGTCTCTGATGCCATCCCAAAATCTCACGCCATCCCTAAAAGCGCTGAACCTGTCCCCGTTCCTCACGCAGTGGATGGACGCTGAACAGAGCACTCGACATCGCCTCGATGATCAGATGGCAGCGATCAAGGACTGGTTTGAGGGCAAAGTGGCCTGGACACTGTCCCAGACCCTGCCGCGCAATACCCCATTGTTTATCGCCAACAGTACCCCTGTTCGAGATGTGGAGTGGTTTTGGAAACCGGGCGATCGCCGCATTCGGCCCTTCTTTAATCGCGGAGCAAACGGCATCGACGGCACTCTTTCAACGGCGCTTGGGGTTGCTCACCGGAATCAAAGCAGCGTGTTGCTGACGGGAGATTTAGCCTTCCTCCATGACACCAATGGGTTGCTGGTGACTAAAAAATTCCAGGGACATCTCACCATCATTTTGATGAACAATGACGGCGGCGGCATTTTTGAGTTTTTGCCTATGGCTCAATTTGATCCACCCTTTGAGGAGTTTTTTGCAATGCCTCAGCACATTGATTTCAGCGCCCTCTGTGCGACCTATGGCGTTTCGTATGAGCTGATGCAGTCGTGGGCCATGCTGGAAGAACGACTCCGCTGTTTGCCGAATGACGGAGTGCGCGTGCTGGAAATTCAGTGCGATCGCCGATCCAGCTTTCAGCAACGGCAACAGTTCTGGTCATGATCGGAGGTTTGGTAAGGGATCTGCAAATAAAGTACCAATAGAGGGCGGGCTTAGCCCGCCCTCTATTGGTACTTTATTGTCTAGCAAGTTCCTAAGCTGTTAGCTATTTCAATGGCGTGGCTGTCCCCGACTCCGGCGAGGGACAACCACCAAAATCCGCAAAATAGGTGAGTTTTGGCTTATGCTGATGGCGCTGCAATGCATGCAGCGTTCTCACTGCATTTCTTTCGGCCATGTCATGACGAAGATTTGGTTAATTGGCGGTACTCAAGAAAGTCGTATTCTGGCTCAGCGGTTAGTCAGCGCTCGCATCCCGACAACCGTGACCATGACCACAGATGCCGCGCGATCGCTCTATCCTGAAAGCGATCTGCTGACGCTTGCCGTTGATCGACTCACCCCAGAGACACTCCCCGAATTTCTCCACCGTCATGCCATCGGAGCGATTTTGGATGCATCTCATCCCTTTGCCGTGCAAATTTCTGAACTGGCGATCGCCACAGCCCAAGCCCATGACATTCCCTACTTACGATTTGAGCGCCCCTCCACCAATGGCGCTTCTGCTTCTGATGCCGCACCCTCTCATGCGGAAGAATCGCTCGCTATGCAACCCAACCCGCTTGAACCACAGCCACGTCTAGTCGTCCCATCTATCGACGGTCTCCTCGCTGGCGAAATGCTGATTGGGCGTCGAGTTTTGCTCACCATAGGCTATCGATTGCTGCCTCTTTTTCAACCCTGGCAAGAAAAAGCCACCCTATTTGCCCGCATCCTGCCATCCCAAACGGCTCTTGCTGCCGCCCTTGATGCAGGTTTTACGGGCGATCGCCTGATTGCTCTGCGTCCTCCGATTCAGGTCGATTTGGAACGGGCGTTGTGGAATCAGTGGAGCATTGAAACCGTTGTCACCAAAGCATCCGGTGCTCCTGGAGGAGAAGACACAAAGCGTCAACTGGCTCAGGAATTGGGCATCCAGCTCATTACGATTGCTCGTCCCCCGGTGGCCTATCCAGCCCAAACCCAGGACGTTGATGAGGCGATCGCTCTGTTGATGCGGTTGGCAATAGGATCTGGAAGGAGCGCTCTCCCTTGATTCAGCCTATGATGCAAACCGATGAAAAAGGAATCAGCGTTGATGCCAAAGCCTTAGAGCCAGATCCATTAGACTGGCATCCAACTGGCATCCAAATGGCATCCATCGGAAACATTACCTCCATGGGCTATCACCATGTGCTCATATTGATGGGTAGCTTAATGGGTACTTTATTTGCAGATCCCTAAATTTTCTCTCTGGATTTTTGTGCTCAAACCAATCGGTGGGATGATGAAACGTGTCTATTTAAGTCATCATTTCTCGCTGATTCTCTTTTGGGAATCGCAGGGTGACAACCATGATCATCTGGAAGTAATGAGGTGTAACCCTCCACGATGATTTTGAATCATAGATATGGACTGAATTTTTGAGAATCATGCGGTCTTATACACTGTCGGCTTCGGCCAAAATAAACCTCTACCTAGAAATTATTGGCGATCGCCCCGATGGGTATCACGAGCTGGCGATGGTGATGCAGAGTGTCGGATTAGCTGATCAGGTCCAGGTGCGATCGCTAGCCGGCGATCGCATCGAGATTATTTGCGATCATCCCCAGGTTCCACTAGGGCAAGACAACCTGGCGTATAAAGCAGCCGCGCTCATGCGACAGACATTCCCAGATGCTGCAAAACACTTTGGGGGTGTTGAGATTACGATTCAAAAAAATATCCCCATTGGGGCAGGACTCGCAGGTGGCTCCACAAACGCCGCCGCCGTACTCGTTGGCCTTGATTTGCTCTGGCAACTGGGGCTGACCCAATCAGACTTGCAAGAGATGGGTGCAACCCTGGGGTCGGATATTCCATTTTGCGTGGCGGGAGGAACGGCGATCGCCACAGGACGAGGAGAGCGCCTTGCACCGCTGCCCGATTTAGATGGCTCTTACGTGGTGTTGGCAAAGTACAACAGCCTTTCGGTATCCACTCCCTGGGCCTACAAAACCTATCGCGACCACTTCTCAGATTCCTATGTATCTGATGAAAATAGTGTGGGCGATCGCCATCACCAGTTTCATTCTGGCCCCATCGTTGCTGCTATCACGCAAAAAGACATCACCCAAATCGGCAAACTACTTCACAACGACTTAGAAAAAGCCGTGCTACCGGCTCATCCCACCGTACAGGCCGTGAAAGATGCCTTGTTAATGCTCAATCCTCTGGGAGCGATGATGTCTGGCTCTGGCCCCACTGTGTTTGCGCTTGCGGCAACCCAAGATCATGCAGAAGACCTGAAGCAGCACCTCCGCGCTCAAGTTCCTGATCCTGATTTAGGTATATGGGTGACTCAACTGGTGCCCTCAAGCATTCAGCTTGTAGCTGACTAAAATATGGCCAACAGGTGACCCTATTTTAGGGTCACCTGTTGGTTATTGAGACGTGGAATAGATTCCAGATTTTTGCCCAGTCATATGTGTGACACTCAATCGTCACTCTGATGTTCTAATTCTGATTGTTCTGATTCTGATTGTTCTAATACCGTTGAGCCATCTTGGTGCGAACGTTGCCATGTTTTGTACAAATCAGGACGGCGATCGCGCGTTCGTTGAATTTGTTGGTCTCTCCTCCACTGCTCAATTTTTTCATGGTTACCTGAACGCAGCACATCGGGCACCGTCCATCCTCTAAATTCAGCAGGACGTGTGTATTGAGGATAATCCAGCAATCCAGCCTCAAAGCTTTCAAATTTCAGAGAGTCAGTTTTTCCGACAGTTCCGGGCAATAGTCGCAACACCCCGTTCAACAAGGCCAGGGCCGGAATTTCACCGCAAGTCAACACAAAATCTCCCAACGACACCTCTATGGTTGCTAGATGCTGTCGGACACGTTCATCCACCCCCTCATAATGTCCGCACACAAGCACAAGCTGATCAACCTGTGTCGCCAATGATTTGAAGAGAGCCTGATTCATGGGTTGTCCTTGGGGCGTCAGCAAAATCACCTCTCGCCGTGGCCAGCAGGGTAACGATTCAACCGCAGCAAACACAGGATCGGGCTTCATTAACATCCCGACTCCACCACCATAGGGTTCATCGTCAACCCGATGATGCTTATCCAAGGCAAAATCTCGTGGATTAGTCAGTGTTACTGTGGCAATTCCATGATCTAGGGCTTTGCCCACAAGCCCAGATTGCAAGGGGGATGCAAAAAAGTCAGGAAATAAGGTGACAATATCAAAGCGCACA
>JBCCWF010000145.1:0-13789 GCA_039194035.1 Cyanobacteria bacterium P01_E01_bin.6
ATAAAAATAGGGATTTTCTTAAGCCTGAGCAGTAACCTAAAAACTTAAAAAACCAGGGGAGCGCTCCTCAAGAGCACTCCCCTGGTTTTTAAGTGAGTTTATTGATGTTTATCTACTTAATCTAAATTTTGGTTTTTCGTTTGCTTATCGACATTCAAGCGACTCGCGGGTATCCACACCCGTCACGGAATTCACCCCACTGGCTCGTTTGCAGAGCTTCAGAAGCTGGTTTTTATCGATGGTGGAATAGCTGAAATCAGCCCCAGTGATGTCGGCTCCATCTAAATTCGTTTGCAGCAACATTACCCCCGTCAAGTTTGCGTCCGTTAGGTCAGTATTTTTCAAATTTGTGGTGTACATCAAAGCATCGCTGAGATCGGCCCCATGGAAGTTTGCTCCATCGAGAGTGCTGCCACTAAATACTGTGCCTCGCAGATTGGCTCCCGAAAAATTTGCTCGCTCAAGTCGTTCGCCAATAAACTCCCTCTCAACAAATGACTGACTTGAAAAATCTTTTTCTGCATCACTTAGTTCATCTACCGTTCTAATAGCCGAGGAACTGGCAGCATAGGCAGGACTTCCTACAATAGAAAGTGATCCCAAATCTGGCATTCCAAATACAAACGCAATTGCGAGCACGATTCCAACAGCACAACGAAGAGACAGCATCTCCAGCTCCTTAATCCATCAAAATCTCAACAGTTTACGGGTATTGCCCACAACACATCAGTGATTGCTAAAGCTCGAAAAACCTGCAACTGTCAGTAATGTAACATTTCTTCGCACTCCAAAAAATCCTGATTCCGTCAAGGCACCAACAGTTTTGGGAAAGATTAGGATAGGATTGTTAAGGCTTCCTTATAGATTCTGAATAACTCTTAAACCTGTGCAAGCGTACTAGCCTGATACAGTTTGGAGCCGCCCCTTATTCATTCATTACTATCTCAACACCAACACAGGTTTCCATCATGACCCTTCCTATCCGCAATGTCGCCATCATTGCCCACGTTGATCACGGTAAGACGACACTGGTCGATGCACTGCTCAAGCAGTCCGGCACGTTTCGAGACGGGGAAGAGGTTCCAGACTGTGTCATGGACTCCAATGACCTCGAACGGGAGCGTGGCATTACCATTCTTTCCAAAAATACAGCCGTTCGCTATAACGATATTCACATCAACATTGTCGATACCCCCGGACACGCTGATTTTGGCGGTGAAGTCGAGCGCGTATTGGGCATGGTCGATGGCTGCATCTTGATTGTGGATGCAAACGAAGGCCCCATGCCTCAGACCCGCTTCGTGTTGAAGAAGGCATTGGAAAAGGGACTCCGTCCTATCGTCGTCGTCAATAAAATCGACCGTCCCCAGGCTGATCCCTATGGTTCTATCGATAAGGTTCTCGACCTGTTCCTAGAATTGGGCGCAGATGATGACCAGTGTGAGTTTCCCTACCTCTTTGCATCCGGACTCCAGGGCTATTCCAAAGATGCGCTAGAAGATGAAGGCAAAGACATGAAACCAATGTTTGATGCCATCCTTCGCCATGTTCCCCCACCGATTGGTGATCCTGAGAAGCCTCTCCAGCTTCAGGTCACCACCCTTGACTACTCCGATTACTTGGGGCGAATTGTCATCGGTCGTATCCACAACGGAACAATTCGTGCAGGTCAGCAAGCTGCCTTGGTCAAAGAAGACGGCAAAATTGTGAAGACCAAAATTACCAAGCTTTTAGGATTCGAGGGGTTGAATCGGATTGAGTTGAAGGATGCGGCAGCTGGAAATTTGGTCGCAGTTGCAGGGTTTTCTGATGCAAACATTGGTGAAACGGTGACCTGTCCCGAAGAACCCCAAGCACTCCCTCTCATTAAGGTTGACGAGCCGACTCTCCAAATGACCTTCTGCGTGAATGATTCTCCCTTTGCTGGACAGGAAGGGGATTTTGTGACGTCTCGACAGTTGCGCGATCGCCTCATGCGGGAGTTGGAAACCAATGTGGCCTTGCGGGTCATCGAAACGGATTCTCCTGATAAGTTTTCAGTGTCAGGTCGGGGTGAACTCCACCTGGGTATCCTCATTGAGACCATGCGCCGCCAAGGCTATGAATTCCAGGTGTCTCAGCCTCAGGTAATTTATCGCGAAGTGAGTGGACAGCCCTGTGAGCCATTTGAGCAGCTGGTGCTCGACGTCCCTGACGAAGCAACGGGAGGATGCATTGAGCGCCTCGGACAGCGGAAGGGCGAAATGCAAAACATGATGTCTGGAATCAATGGCCGCACGCAGCTAGAATTCATCATTCCCGCACGAGGGTTGATTGGGTTCCGCGGTGACTTCATGCGTATTACTCGCGGTGAAGGCATCATGAACCATAGCTTCTACGATTACCGTCCGATCATGGGCGAAGTGGATACTCGTCGTAATGGGGTGTTGATTTCCTTTGAGGAAGGTACCGCAACTTTCTATGCTCTCAAGAACGCAGAAGACCGTGGCGTGTTCTTCATTGAACCTGGTACAAAGGTCTACAAGGGCATGATCATTGGAGAGCACAATCGTCCCCAGGATCTAGAACTGAACGTTTGCAAGACGAAGCAGTTGACCAACCACCGTGCCGCTTCTGGAGATGAGCTTGTCCAGCTTCAGTCCCCGATAGATATGAGTCTAGAGCGTGCATTGGAATACATTGGCCCTGACGAGCTTTTGGAAGTCACGCCGGAGTCGATTCGTCTCCGCAAGGTTTCTAAGAAACTTGCACGACGCTAAGCTTACTGTCGCCTGAACAAGGATGGCGCATAATGATGGGATAGAAAGGAAGCAGCGTGACCGTGTCGCGCTGCTTCCTTTCTGTGGAATGCAATAACATGTTTGTACCTCCGTGTACCGCTTGGTTCTCAATGACAACGATGGTCTGAGTTGAAAATCTTTCTACGAATTTGTTGCTACATCAGACGGTCATCCACATGACTTTGCAAACGTCTCAAAATTGCAAAGTTTAAGGTTAGAGGCGCGAAACGCACGCCTCTAACCTAAACTTTGCAAAAAACTTTGCTAAGTCGTGTCATCCATTCTTCCTGAGACCGGCACTAATTTTCTCCAGGTCACTCATCGCATCCGTTTCAGAAAGCAAATCCTCTGACATATCCACGTTCATCGAATCAAGCATGGGTGGTTCGGGATGACTTCGTCCTGACGTGTTGGCCGATATGGGGATATCAGCATCATCAACGATCGCCCCCAACAACTGCACATCCTCGGAGTCTAAAAATTGCTCGGCCAATTCGTTGAGCAACCCTTCCTCTGTGTAGCCAGGGCGGGTGACTAAAATCATGCCATCGGTAAACGGCTCAAGCAGCAGTGCATCATTACACAGGCTCAGCGCTGGAGCATCCAACACGACAAAGTCAAACCGAATGCGGGCATCTTCTAGAATCCGTTTCATTTCCGTCGATTCCAGAATTGCGGCGGCTTGGCGTTGTATGCCCAGGCTCGGCAAAATATATAAATTCTCGATGTGAGGCACGAGGCGAATCGACTCGTTTGCATTGCTGTAGTAGCTCAGTGGTTCAATCATCGCCTCCTCATTGGGAGCCGTATCAAAGACATGGGATTGGGATGGCGATCGCAAATCTGCTTCAATCAATAACGTTCGCCGTCCAGCGTAGGCCGAGGCGATCGCCAAGTTGTAGGCACTGACCGTTTTTCCTTCTTTCGCAATGGCACTGGTCAACAGCACCATCACTGGCGGCTTCGTTCCTCCAATGCGACGAATGTTGGATCGGAAACGCTCAAAGGCATCCAAATATGGCGAACTGATATCGCTCATGACAGGAATAGAGCGATCGCCCTCTACATTGGGCATGGTTGGCAAAACGCCCAACACTGGAAGTTCCTGTTGACTGAGAGCATTTTGCAAATCCTCTGCTGTCCGGAAGGTCGAATCCAAGCTGTCGAGGAGCACAATCAGGCCACCCCCAACGATGACACCAAGAAATCCACCGATGAGCAGCACAACAACTGGCGATTGCCCCCCTTCTTCTTGAAGTTCGGCTTGTGGGGGTTGCGCAATAACCAGGCTTCCAACCGTTTCCTTTTCTGCCAGCGTCACATCTTCTAAGCGAGCTTGAATTTGGTTATAGAATTCTCGCTTAAGTGCGGCTTCCTGAGTTAGCTGCGCCTGTTTTAACTGCTTGTTGGGTAGAGCTTCATACTCTTCCCTCAAGTCTTGTTCCAAGCGTACTTGAGAGGCTAACAGTTGAACCTGAGTATCTCGCTCTGATTGGAGAGCAACGAGCTGATTCGCCAACAACTGCCGCGCTGGATCTAGGCTACTGCGTTGTCGAATTCGTTCTGTGCTCTGAAGGGGAGCTGCAAGTTGGTCGCCTCCAATGACCTCTTGAACCCGTTGCTGCAATAATTCCTCAAATGCCCGCTGCTGAATCAGCAATTGTTCCATCTCAGGATGCTCTGGCTGCAGTCGCTGCCCTAAAATGGCAAGCTGTGTCTCGTTTTGATACAGTTGTTGACGCAAACTAGTAATAATCGGATCTGCACTCAACGCTGATGACGCATAGGCCTCATCTGGATTCAAGCCCAGTCGACTTTGTAGGCTGTTAATTTGGGCATCAAGGCCCTCAAGGGTTAGCTGAATCGACCGTTGTTGAGCTTCGCTTCCGGTAATGGAACCAACAAGGCTGCCGTCTCGCGCCGCTTGCAGCACAGGGCCTTCGTCTCGAATATACTCTTCCAATCGCTGCTCGGCTCGTGCTAAATCTTGCTCCACCTGAGGCAATAGAGCATTGAGATTTTCAGTAATTCGATTGAGCTGAACGGTGTTGAAAATTCTGCTCTGTTCTGCCATGGCTTCCAGAAGCAGTTCTCCAATAATCTCCGCTCGTTCTGCATTCGTATCATCGTACGTTAACGTCACTTGCAAAATAGGCTCTGCTTCAACCTGTGCTCCGGCATTGCGGCGAAGGGTTCCAGGATTAATGACAATATCCTGCTGAGCAAGTTGCAGAGACACAAATTCAAACACCTCATCAGACAACAACCGCGCTTCTGTCAGGGCTTGGCCTTGTTCTTGTAAGGTCGCAACTGTCGCTGAGAAGGTGAGGGGTGGAGCAACATAAACCATAACTCCCCGTGACCGATAGCTTTCAGGAGGTTTCGGTTGTAATGCGGCGATCGCCGACACTCCCATGACAATCAAAAAACCTGTGAGACCGACCCATTTGTGGCGATCGAAAGCGATGAGATAGCGTTTCAAGAAAGGGGGAGTCATACGTTAACCGCACTCGGTTCAGGGCAAGACGTGAGGAATCAACAAAAATTTAGCATTGGTCTATCGAAGCACCAACAGAAATACCTTAGCGTCAGTCTTGTGATGCCAGTTCATAGAAATAGTGGCTTAGAAATACGCTAGCAGCATGTCGGCAACTCAACTGGAATGCATCGTTAACCGGTACACCAATCGGCAAGCAACCCCTTCGAGTGTTCCCGATTAAACAAGCAAGAGACACACCGAATAAAATTCTTAGCCTTTTGCGCGTCATGAATCGGCAACACCGATAACACGTCAGTAGCTAGACATCATTAAACGTAACCTTCCAAATCCTGTGTCGCCTGTTGCGCAGACGGCACAGGATTTGAGGTTTTGGTTTTAATTGTGTCCAGGTACTTATCACAGCAGCCGTAACACTCACACCCATCTTGAAAGGATAAAGGATATCGATTTCTCTGTATTGCTTCGGATACATGCAGAGTTATCGTTGAATTTATGTGCCGAGTTGCTAGAACATACATAACATTGCTTTACATGATGTCCTCGGGTCATTTAAGGAATTTTCAATACCCTCAAATTCTTTTCAGGCAATATGTGTAGCCGCTATCCCTATATTTTGTGATGACGGGATCGAAACAAAGGACAAACACCACTGAGAGGATTTCGCGGATCACTCACTCAACTCTCTACATATTTCGCGCTCTATTTTTGAGTATTACTACGCTCAATTGCCAATATTGGCTCTTTCAGATGTGACAAAAATCACGTCTGAACAACTGACATTGTGTTGCATTTTGCCGAGATTTAATTTTACAAAAGAAGCTGAAATCCTTTCAAAACAAAGGTTTTAAGAATTATTTCGAAAAATAAAGCAATTCAATCATAAAGCCTTGGCAAATCTCTGCAACCAATCATTTCAATTCTCAGTTCTACAGGCCAGCCTAAATACATGACTACCGATTCAAAGGTTATGGGTGCTCCTTTTGTGAATCACTGCGACCGAGCGTTTACACATCGAGCTGACGATTATGCAAGCTGTTCAACCTCAACTTTTTCAACCCAGTGCCCATCTATCTCCTATCAGAGCAAAGAAATTGATTGTGATGGATGAATCTGTGTCTGTACCTCAATCAACTATTGAGTCACTCAGTAAGCGGGCGATCGCCCTATCTATCACCTCGCACCAGGATGTCTTTCAAGTCATCTCGTCAACCCTGCGCTGTCAACGCACAATTACCTGTCTCCATCTCTTTGCTCAGTCACAGAATGGCCTTATCCAATGTGGTCATAGCGTCATTGATTGCAACTCCATTGAACAATATTCCTGGGATTTACATGATTGGTTCGTGTCTGTTTCCAACCACGTGCTGATGAAGCGTCCGCAGATTCATGTCCATCTAAGGTCATCTGGTTTAGTGCAAATAGAGCCAAATATTCTATCTGCGCTCACCCAACTCACCGGTGCAGAAGTCATTGTGTCATAGATTCAGGCCGCTCTCATTCACATCCTAAAATGCCCCGTGGACTGTGCAACAATCTTGAACAGTCCACGGGGCATTTTAGGCTCTAAACCTCTTCTCGTTTGGAGTTATGAATTCGGATGAGGCGTTAGCCCAGAACTTTCTTGGCTGTTGCAACAACGTTGTCAACGGTAAACCCAAATTTTTCCAAGCACGTATTACCAGGCGCAGATGCACCAAAGCGCTCGATGCCAACGCTGGCTCCGTCTGAACCGACGTAGCGGCACCAGCCCATGCTAATCCCAGCTTCAACGGACACACGTTTCTTGACAGCTTTAGGCAGCACTGAGTCTTGATAAGCTGCGTCTTGAGCGTCAAACAATTCCCAGGATGGCATGGATACGACCCGAACCTTCGTGCCATCAGCCGTCAACTCTTTTGCCGCTTCAACACAAAGCTGAAGCTCACTGCCTGTCCCAATCAAGATGATGTCGGGTGTGCCATCGCTGTCGGAGATGATATATGCACCTTTTTCAGTGCCCTCAATGGAGGTTGCCTCATAATTTGGCAGCCCCTGACGAGAGAAGGCGATTAAGGTTGGGGTTGTGCGGTTGGCGATCGCCACTTTATACGCTCCAGACACCTCGTCACCATTGGCTGGACGAATGACGGTTAAGTTTGGAATCGCTCGGAGAGACGCAATCGTTTCAACGGGCTGGTGAGTCGGGCCATCTTCACCCAACCCGATTGAATCGTGTGTCATCACATAAATGACGCCTGCCTGAGAGAGTGCAGAAACACGAATGGCTGCCCGCATATAATCTGCAAACACCAAGAAGGTTGCACAGTAGGGAATCAACCCTGACGTATGAAGAGCAATTCCATTACAGATTGCACCCATTCCATGCTCACGCACACCAAAACGTAGGTTGCGGTTCTCGTATTGTCCTTTCAGGAAACTACCCGAGATTTTCAACTCAGTCAGGTTTGAGTGAGTTAAATCAGCAGAACCACCAATCAACTCAGGAACCACTGGAGCCAATGCATTCAGGGTTATCTCTGAATGCTTACGGGTTGCCAGTGCCTTACCCCCTTCACCATAGGTCGGTAGCGCATCTGCCCAGCCCTCAGGAAGTTCGCCCTTAATCATCCGCTCAAACTCAGCGGCCTCGGCGGCATACTTTGTTTTGTAGGTAGCTAGGGTTTCGCTCCATTCTGCTTCGTAGCTCGCACCTCGATCAACGGCCTTACGGAAATGTGCCAGTGCATCATCAGGAATGACGAATGGTTCATGCTCCCATGACAACTGCTTACGAGTTTCTGAAATTTCATCAGGCCCTAACGCTGCACCATGAATACCTGCGGTACCCGCTCTGTTGGGTGAACCGTAGCCAATGGTCGTGGTGACCTTAATCATGGTCGGCTTGTCTGTAACAGACTTCGCTTCTTCAATTGCTTTCTGAATCGCGTCCAGATCACTGTTTCCATCAGGAACATGCAGCACGTGCCATCCGTAGGCTTCAAAACGCTTTGATACGTCTTCCGTGAAGGAAATGTCGGTTGAACCATCAATAGAAATGTGGTTGTCGTCGTAGAGAGCAATCAGTTTGCCAAGTCCCAGGTGACCCGCCAAAGAGCATGCCTCACCGGAAACCCCTTCCATGTTGCAGCCATCACCCAAAATTACATAGGTGTAGTGGTCAACCAACGCACAGTCAGGCTTATTGAAGCGAGCGGCCATATGAGCCTCAGCCATCGCCAATCCCACTGCATTGGCAATCCCTTGTCCCAATGGGCCAGTGGTCACTTCCACGCCAGGAGTCTCAAAGTTTTCGGGGTGACCAGGGGTCATTGACCCCCACTGACGGAAATTCTTAATTTCATCGAGCGATACACTGTCGTAACCCGTCAAATACATGAGCGCATACTGCAACATGCAGCCATGCCCCGCAGATAGAACGAAGCGATCGCGGTTAAACCATTGAGTATTCTTTGGGTTAACTCGCAGGAACCGATCCCACAGAACATATGCCATTGGAGCAGCACCCATGGGAAGGCCAGGGTGCCCAGACTTTGCCTTCTCAACAGCATCAATCGCTAGAAAACGGATCGAATTAATACAAAGCTCATCGAGAGATTGGGTTACGGCAGCCATATGCTTTTTCAGTTACTTTTGAACGACGGGTTGGAGATATTGAGATGTAAGCGAATTGGGCAATATTCGAACGTGCTCACGTATGAATATGAACACAGAACATGACCGCTAGATGATAGCGATCGATTAGTCTTCCAAATTAGTCACCCTACATCTTCTCACTAGGGTGTAGTGGGAGCAAGATGACTTTAGTTGGAGCTGCCTGCCCAGAAAAAGGCATCAGCCTACGGTTGAAACCGCACAAATCACGTTATGACAAAATGTACGGTAAGCAATAATACTTAATTCGTATTGCTTATCAGTCTATAACGGTTTGTTAATTATTTCTATACCGATCGCTGCAAGATCGCAGATACAAAATAATTTCTCATTTACCGCCACTAATTTTGGCTTGGTAACCGTCTGCACGCAACAGTTGAAGGAGTTTCTGGGTGTGGTCTCCCTGAATTTCAATTTCTCCGTCCTTCACCGTTCCGCCCGTACCACACTGCGCCTTCAGTTTTTTTGCTAACGCTGTCAGCGTATCTGCATTGACTTGAAGACCAGAAATAACCGTCACCGTTTTTCCTTTGCGACCCTTGCGGGACGCTTGAATTCGGATGTCTTGTTGATTGGGTGGTAAGTCAGGAACCGCCCGTTGAAATGCCGCCTGTTGACTGGCTCCAAATTCTGAATAGACGGTGCGATCGCCCCCTCCACCCGATTTATTTTTCCGTTTTGCTGCTGCCATAGTCACTTTCTTCGGTTGAAGCCTCCTAACGGAATTGTGACCATAACAGGTCACACATCAGGCTCAGTTTCCAAAATACTCTAAATGATCAACGTAACGCTCTTCTAGGTTGGGAACGGTCGCTTTTCTTGCGAAAAAACAATCGTTCCCAAGCTGGTTTGGATTCAGATTGGTTTGAATTCAGACTGGTTTGGATTCAGATTAAATTTCCGTCAATAGGGATTCCGATATAATTAAGGCTGTTTCTTCATCTGCTGAAAACTTAGGGAATTGGAGGTTGATAGGCTATCAACTGTAGGAGCTTACAGTCATGCGCCCCTACGACAGAAGAATCGCCTAATGTGGGAGGTTATTGAATTGCAAATCCCTTCTACGCACTGAGGCTCAGCATTGAGAAACGATTCCGGCACACTCGTCAGCGTCATCAGTAGTAAGTAATATCCGTGACACAAACACCCATCTCACCCAGTATTGCATCCAAGCCCTCGGCAACCGCCACGTCAAGCACACAACGCCCCGATGCTTTAGGGCGCTTCGGTCAATTTGGTGGCAAGTATGTGCCCGAAACATTGATGCCAGCGCTCAGTGAACTAGAGCAAGCCTTCTATCAATATCGCGACGATGCTGAGTTTCAGCAAGAACTCGAAGGATTACTCGGAGATTATGTCGGGCGGCCAAACCCACTCTACTTTGCCGAAAGACTGACTCAACACTATGCACGTCCCGATGGCACCGGGCCACAGATTTATCTCAAGCGAGAAGATTTGAATCACACGGGTGCCCACAAAATTAACAATGCCCTAGGGCAGGTGCTCTTGGCCAAGCGCATGGGCAAACAGCGCATTATTGCTGAAACCGGTGCTGGCCAACACGGCGTGGCGACGGCAACCGTGAGCGCTCGGTTTGGGTTGGAGTGCATCATTTATATGGGCGTCCACGACATGGAGCGACAAGCGCTCAACGTTTTTCGCATGCGGCTCATGGGAGCGGAAGTGCGTCCAGTCGCTGCGGGCACAGGCACGCTCAAAGATGCGACATCTGAAGCCATTCGAGATTGGGTAACCAACGTTGAGAATACTCACTATATTCTTGGGTCTGTGGCAGGGCCTCACCCCTACCCCATGATGGTGCGAGACTTTCACGCCATTATTGGACAAGAAACGCGCGCGCAGTGTCAGGAGAAGTGGGGTGGGCTACCCGATATTCTTCTTGCCTGTGTTGGGGGGGGGTCGAATGCGATGGGGCTATTCCATGAGTTTGTTGACGAATCGTCTGTTCGTCTCATTGGGGTAGAAGCAGCCGGAGAAGGCGTGAATACTGAAAAGCATGCCGCAACCTTAACGTATGGGCGGGTTGGTGTGTTGCATGGCGCGATGAGCTATTTGCTGCAAGACGCCGATGGTCAAGTCATTGAAGCTCACTCCATTAGTGCAGGACTGGACTATCCAGGTGTTGGGCCAGAGCACAGCTACCTCATGAGCACCGAGCGGGCTGAATATTACAGCGTCACGGACAAAGCGGCGATCGCCGCTTTCCAACGAGTGTCTCGACTAGAGGGCATTATTCCTGCCCTGGAAACTGCTCACGCATTTGCCCATCTTGAGAAACTCTGTCCTGACCTATCAGGGAGTCCTCGCATTGTGATCAACTCTTCTGGCCGAGGGGACAAAGACGTACAGACGGTTGCTAAATACCTAGACGAGAATCCTAACGAGCGTTTCTAGCCCGTACGGATAGTATTCGTGATGAACCATGCACTGAAAGAATGGAACGTCGCCGTTCAAGCTCTGGCTCAGGGTGACACGATCCTGCTGCTGCGAAAAGGCGGTATTCGAGAAACGAACGGCAAGTTTGACGTGCCTCATCGCGACGTGTGGCTCTATCCAACCTATGAACATCAAAAGCCAGTCTTGTTGAAACTCGATTATGCCAAGCAAGTTCAGTCGGTGGAGCCAGGTTGGCACCCTAACACGGTGGCGATTCAAGCATGGGCAACAGTGACTCATACGTTCAAGGTGACGGAAGCCGCGAGCGTTGATGCCCTCTATCCGCACCACATCTGGACACAGCAGTTCGCCAATGATCGATTTCGATGGAAGCCGCGATCGCCCCTCTATATCCTGCTGCTGAGGGTATATCGATTGCCTAATCCCATCAACATCCCTTTTGATGACGCTTATAAAGGTTGCCAGTCCTGGATTGATCTTGCGGTCGATTCAGATTATCAGCTTGATCCAGCATCCGCTACTCCTGTTTTGAGGGAGGATGTATATCTTCGTCAAGTTTTGAAAATACAGCAATTGATAGGTTCACCACCTAGGTCAACCATTTCGTAGCAATGAAGGCTTACAACTTAAGTCGGAAAAAATTTAATGAGATGATGGAGCGCTGAGCGCCCCATCATCTCGCCTTAAAGACAAGCCCAGACGTCTGAAGTAACTCGACAAGATGAACTTAAACCTTGTCTAGGTTTAGGTTTATAGCAGTCCGCACGTAGGTTAGGACATATATTTTTGTGAAAAGTCGCGCGGAGCGCGGCTTTTCACAAAAATATTGGTTCAACTTAAGCGCGGAGCGCTATAACGAAAAAACTAGCCAGCACCTTATTGAAAAGCACTGGCTAGTTTTTTTAGTCAGGTTACTGAATGACTCTGACGAATCCAGATGTCTCTAAAAACTTTTGCCCTTCCTGAGACAGCATCAAATCGACATAAGCCTCCCCAGCCCGTTGTTCCACCTGACCATTCTCTTTAATAATCACCCATAGCTGTCGAGTGAGGGGGTAGGTTTCATCAGCCAGAACGTCTGGATTAACTTGATTTCGTTGGGAAGGACATATCGAAGGCTGTACTAAAGGCGTTTGATGTAGTGTAACGAGTGTTTCAGATGTATGGCCAATCGCTAAGGGTTTCACGGTGCATTGATCGACCACCTCGGCAGCTGACCCATAATAAATGCCTGCTAGATCAGTTGAAAGTGATCTTAATGCTTCAGTTGTCGTGCCGACAAAAAAAGCACTTTGAGTAAAGTCGGCCCCTTCCATAATCTCATCCACAAAAAAATCGACTGTTCCAGAGGAGCCTGGACGGCGTGTGTAAGGATCGATGGATAAATTAGGGCCACCGACTTGGTTCCAATTATTAATTTGTCCGATATAGATTTTCCTCAGCTGGTCGGTGGTCAACCCATCAATATTGAGATCTGGATGAACAACAACAGCAATACCTTCTAAAGCGACAGGAACCTCTCTCAGTGAAAATCCCTGCTGCATAGCTGCTTCCATTTCTGAGGGCTTTAGTTGCCGGGAAGACTGAGCAAATGCCAATTGATCATTGAGCAACATCCGAATACCTGCACCTGATCCGGGTGATCCTGTTGAGGGACTAGTATAGGTCAACTCAAAGTCTGGATGCACTAAGGAGATGAGGGAATCGATGTCTCGTCGAATAGGTGCCCATGTTGTACTACCTCCATATGCAAACGCTCCTGCCGGAATGTTTTCGACCGTTGAAAGCGTTTCGGCTGGGGTAATGCCAGACTCAGTTAAATAAGGGTCAAGCGTTGACTCCAAAACAGAAGCACTCGCTGGTGCAATCAATTGAGATGTCCTAGGAATTGATGAATTCCTATTTTCTCTAGATGGTGTTGTTAACTGACACCCGCCAACGCTAATGATCGCAGCAACAAATAGAAATTTTGCAAGGATAGAGGAGTCTTTTTTGGGGTTCATGACATCAACAATTACAGTTTTGTGCAAATAGAATCGAGCAACCGTGTTTTTACACGTGCTCGTTTTAAGGCAGTGGGGCCAACAATTACAGTTTTGTGCAAATAGAATCGAGCAACCGTGTTTTTACACGTGCTCGTTTTAAGGCAGTGGGGGCATCAAGAATCGTGTGTCAGACGTCTGCCTGACACACGCGATTTTTCATTGTTGACAAGTGACGTGTGGAAATGGCGACTTTATCTGTCTGGCGAGCTGCTTAAGCAAGTTTTGTTTAATTTTCAGTAATTTCAACGACTAAAAATTAAACAAAACGTGTCTAAGCAGACTAGCAGAATCAAAAAACCTGAATATGCAGTGCCCCTTGTGTTTCGGTAGAAGCCTATCGTGTTTCGTTATGAGGGAATATCGTGTATTCATTAACACCCCTCTCTAGATAAGTA
>JBCCWF010000146.1:0-13640 GCA_039194035.1 Cyanobacteria bacterium P01_E01_bin.6
GTATAGACGTTGAAAGTAGACAGCTCAAAAATACGACGATTACCCTAAGAAGAGGTAAACGTGAGTTTAAGCTCCGGAGCACCAGAGGAGATGAAGGGGGCGATCGCCCTCTCCGTAGGATTACGAAATTTGTGGTGTGATCGCTGTTTTACCCGCCACGAATGGTCAACAACCTCTGAGATGCATGAGATGCAACGGTTGGTTCACGGGCTTAGGCCGCCATCATGCACTGTCCCGCACTCCCATCTGTACACGCCACAGATTCGCATAGATGCCATTCCGTTCGAGCAATTCCTCATGGCGACCTTGCTCCACCAGCTTGCCGTACTCCATCACGTAGATGCAGTCAGCATTGCGAATGGTGGACAACCGATGGGCGATCGCCACGGTGGTTCGGTTTTGGGTGATGTTTTCGAGCGATCGCTGGATGGCGGCTTCGGTTTCGTTGTCTACGGCTGAGGTGGCCTCATCCAAAATCAAAATCGGTGGATCTTTGAGAATGGCACGGGCGATCGCCAAGCGCTGGCGCTGTCCACCGGACAGCTTTTGTCCCCTTTCTCCCACAATCGTGTCATAGCCTTGCGGCAGTCGCTCGATGAACTCATGTGCTTCAGCGACGATGGCCGCATGACGAATGGTGTCGGATGTGGCCTCCGGACTTCCGTAGACGATATTTTCAGCCACGGTGCCGTGAAACAGAAACACATCTTGGCTCACGAGGCCGATGGACTGCCGCAAATCCTGGAGTCGAATGTCCTGGATATTCATGCCATCGAGGGTGATGTGTCCTGACTCAATTTCATAGAGCCGCAACAGCAGTTTCACCAGGGTGCTTTTCCCAGACCCCGTTGACCCGACGATGCCGATGGTTTGTCCGGCTGGAATCGACATCGACAGATGCTGCACCACGGGATAGCCTTCATCGTAGGCAAAGGTCACGTCAGTGAGTTCTACATGGCCTTTGACCGATGAGACGGGAACGGCAATGTTGCCTGGATGACTGGCGATCGCCGTATCCAATACGTTCATCACGCGCGCCACTGAGGCCATCGCTCGTTGATATTGGTCGAGGGTTTCGCCCAATCGTGTCAATGGCCACAGTAACCGCTGAATCAAAAACACAAAGACGCTGTAGGTGCCCACAGACAAGCGACCGGCTGCGGCTTCCATTCCCCCGTACAACAGCGTGGCCGTAAACCCGACCAAAATCACGATCCGAATCAGCGGTACGAAGGCAGCACTAAGGGCGATCGCCCGTCGATTGCTCTGACGATAGGCCTCACTATCGGCTGAAACCCTCTCCAGTTCATACGCTTCGGTGGTGAAGCTCTTGATCGTTGTCATGCCGCTCAGGTTATTGGACAACCGACCATTCAGCAGGCTGACCGTCTCACGCACGGTGGCATAGCGAGGGGCGAGTCGCTTTTGGAACGCAATCGATCCCCAGAGGATGAAGGGCATCGGCAACATTGCCATCCACGCCACTCCCGGAGCCAGAATGAAAAAGGCGGCTCCAATAATAATGACGGTTGTGGTCACTTGAAGAATTTCGTTGGCTCCCACATCTAAAAACCGCTCCAGTTGATTGATGTCGTCACTCAAAATCGACATCAGTCCGCCCGTACTGCGAGATTCGAAGTAGGCCATGTCTAGCTCTTGCAAATGGGCATAGGCATCCAGCCGCAAATCGTGCTGCACACTTTGCGCCAGGTTTCGCCAGAGCCGTGCGTAGGCATATTCAAAACTGGATTCTAAAAACCAGATGATGAACGTCAGCACCGTCAACACCATCAACTGGCCAAAGGTGTCTTTCACGCCAAAGGAGGCAATAAACGAGTCTTCTTTTTGAACCACGACATCAACCGCCATGCCGATAAGGGCGGGGGGCGCAAGGTCAAATAGTTTATTCAGGACGGAACAGGCCGAAGCGAGCCAGATGCGTCGTCGATATCGTCGGCCATAGCGCAACAATCGCTTGATGGGAGGGTGGTCATGTGTTTGGTTTTCCGAAGCTTCCTGTGATGCTTCAGATGGTGATGCTGGCAGAGACGGATTCGATGGTCGTGAATCGGACGAGGAGCGGTTGAGGATAGGAGTTCCCATAGGTGATGGTGTGACAAGCGGCGTGTTCGTCACTCTACTGTGAAATCCTCGTGAACAGAACCCCCAATTGGGTAGCTACTTTTGTAAATAAAAATGACCCAGAGCCGGATTCTCGTGATTCTCGTTCCCAGCGTCTCGCTGGGAACGCCACCTAGAGACTCTGGCTCTGGGTGGCATTTCCAGCGAGACGCTGGGAATGAGAATCCGATTTTGTTTGGTTGTCCCCCGCCGGAGGCCGGGGACAACCACGCAATTTAAATAGCTGACAGCTTACTACCAAAACGAGATGATTCCGCATCGTTTATTCTGGGTTATGCTAGGCCCAACAATCTTTAGAGCCGAACCGAGCGCTCACAAACCGAGCGCTCATACCAAGGACACGAACCAAAATCTTTCGACCGGCTTCGACGGTGAGCGGTTTGGCCAATCTCACCATTGAAGTCTCAGCCGAACCGATCGCTTACGCCAAAATCCAACATCCGAAATCCAACATGGATCTGAGCCCTATGTTTGATCGTGATCTCATTCAACAACTCGAAGACATTCTAGGTCGTCCCCTAGACCCACTTCCAGAAGAGAGATTTGAACGGCACACCCAAGCCAACGATGCACGGGGTGGGGCAAAACAAGATCGCATCACCCGAGATGCCTATGCCCTCGCAGAAGATGGCACCGTCAGTGGGCTGTTTTTAGCGCCCGTGACCAGCCACATTCTCTTAGACTTTCCTTTCCAAGAATTTAGGCATTTAAAGTACCTCTGTCTCAGGCAAGTCAATGTATCGAGTTTTGAGTGGGTACGGGAGCTAACGGGCCTCACCACGCTTGATTTAAGTTCCAACCGCATCAGCGATGGGGACTTTTTACGGGAGCTAACGGGCCTCACCACGCTTGATTTAAGTGACAACAGCATCAGCGATGGGGACTTTTTACGGGAGCTAACGGGCCTCACCACGCTTGATTTAAGTAACAATAACATTCAAGCAATTCCTAAGGAACTTGCAGAAGGTAGACTAGCCATCACAACAGAGGGCTAGTCATCTTTCGGCTATGTCAACTTAAGGGACAACCCCATAGAAACGCCCCCTCTAGAAATCGTCAGCCAGGGCAATGAAGCGATCCTCAGCTACTATGCTCAAACCGAAACCCAAGGGCAAGATCATCTCTTCGAAGCTAAAATGCTCATCGTGGGTGAAGGGGAAACGGGCAAAACCACCCTCGCCCACAAAATTCCTGAGCCAAACTGTCCCCTCCCCCACATTGACGATCGCACTCGGGGCATCAGCATTCAAACCCACACCTTTCCGTGCCGAGATCGGAATCCATCAGCAGAGACAGAATCGCGTACCTTTCACCTCAATATCTGGGACTTTGGTGGTCAGGAAATCTACCATGCCACCCATCGCTTCTTTCTCTCCAAGCGGTCTCTTTATGTCCTCGTCGCCGACAACCGCAAAGACGACACCGACTTCAACTACTGGCTCAACATCATCGAACGCTTTGCCGGTAACAGTCCCCTGATCATCGTGCTCAACGAAAAAGGCGAGGTGCAGCGCAGCCTCAACCGAGCCGAGCTACTCAGCCGCTACCCCGACAGCATCAAAGAAATCATCTCCGTCAACTTCAAAACCTATGAAGAAGAGGACACAACTAAAGCTGAACAACGCCTCAAACACATTCATCAACTCATCGGCGAAATTGAGCACTGCGCCCAAAACTTGCCCCACATTGGCGAAGCCGTTCCCGCCCGCTGGGTCGATGTGCGCCACGCCATCGAAACCGACGACCGCAACTACATCTATCGCGAACAATTCGACGACATCTGTCGCGCCCAAGACATCACCGCCAGTCAAGACATCGACACCTTACTCAGCTACTTCCATGATTTGGGTATTCTCCTCCACTTTGACACTCCCCTCCTGCGCAACCGAGTCATTCTCAAACCGACCTGGGCAACCAACGCCGTCTATCGCATCTTCGACGACGACCGCATCAAAGCCAGAGCAGGTCGCTTCAGCCGTCAAGACTGTGCCGACATTTGGAGCGACGCAAACTATCGTCACATTCACGATGTTTTGATCGAGCTGATGAAAAACTTTCGCCTGGTGTACGAGATTGGCAACACAGGCGAATTGGTCGCCCCGCAACTGCTGCCTCCCAATACTCCCGTTTACGACTGGAACGACACAAACAACAGCCACATGCAGCTCCGCTACGACGCCTTCATGCCCAAGGGCATCTTCTGGCAGTTTGCTGTCACCCTATATCGCTACATTCATGACCACGACTGGGTCTGGCGCAATGGCATGGTCATCCGCCGGGGCAATACCTGGGCCGAAATCAAAGAAGACATACACCTCCGCCGCATCTCTCTCCGCTTCTCTGGCCCCAGCATCCCCGAGTTTCGAGCCGTCATCATCGATGAACTCGATAAAATCAGTGGCTCTTACCATCGGCTGCAATACAGCAAAATGATTCCCTGTAATTGTAAGGAGTGTAGCAACAACGACCAGCCTCATTTCTTCACATTTGCCGACCTGAAAAAACGACAGGAACAGCGCAAGAAGAACACGATTGAATGTGTCAAAACTGGAGATGATGTTCCTCTTAGCAGTCTCCTTGAAGGCTTCGATATTCAGGAAATTATACAACATCTCCCCGACAAACAAGGAGATGAACCCACTCCACCCGATTCCTCTCAATCGGACATGCCATCGTCACCTGAACCCACCATGCAAACCATCAAAATCTTTCTGGCCTCATCATCAGAGTTGAAAGCAGATAGGGAACAGTTTGAGCTCTTTATCAGTCGTCAGAATAATCATTACTTCGACCGAGGTATCCGTCTAAAGCTGGTCATCTGGGAAAACTTCCTCAATGCCATGTCCAAGACGCGATCGCAAGACGAATACAACAAAGAGATTGCGAACTGTGACGTATTCGTCAGCCTCTTTCATACCAAAGTCGGTCAATACACTGAAGAAGAATTTATCACCGCAGTGGAAACATTTAAGGATAAAGATAAACCCTTAATCTATACCTATTTCAAGGATGCTGCGATCAACATGAGCCGCATTACACCAGAAATTATGACTCTGCTTAGCTTCAAACAAAAACTCTCCGATATGGGGCATTTCTATCAACACTATGCCGATATCAACGATCTCAAACATCAATTTGGTGAACAACTCGTCGAGTTTCTACCGAAATTAACTGGACTTGATCCCCACTGAATGGATAGCTGTAGATCTGGTTGGCTGAAAAAAACTCACTGTAGGTTGGCGTCGAGTGCTGTAGGGTGCTGTTAGGCGAAGCCGTAACGCACCATCCCGTCAGACTTTGATGCGTTACGCTATCGCTGACGCATCCTCTTATAGCGCGGAGCGCTATACAAGCGAAAAGCCTGCAATCATGAACACACGATTACAGGCTTTATGCTACTCATCTCGACTAGGTTTAACGCTTGGAGCCAGTGAGCTGAGCAATGACAGCATTGACTGCCTTTCGACTCAGTTTTTCTTCTCCATGACTCAGCACATCAATCGTCGCATGGGCAAGAGCGAGTGGAATCTGGCAGAAGTTGCGGGCAGGGCCTTTGGGCAAAGCCTTTGTATACTCATCCGCAAGAGCCAAATTGCGTTTCGCATAAACGCGCATATCCTCTGCTGTCCATCCATCCGGGTAGAAATCAACGCCACGCTTGAGATCATCGGTGTGGTTCCGGGCAATATTCACCGCCTGCAACCCGCGACCAAATCCAAGTGCTTGTGTCCGGTTTGTTTGAACACCGTCATGCCACGCCCATAGATCTGACAGCATCAGCCCCACAGACCCGGCCACGCTAAAGGTATAGCGATCCAAGTCCTCTTCGGTGTGAATTTCCCAGTTACACTCAGCCCACCTGGCCATGCGATCGGCCATTGCAGCGGTTGCATCCCACAATCGAGGAGCAATATCAGGGGGAGCCAAGAGCGCCCATTCCCCGACCCGAAGCGTCACTTCCGGCAACACATCGCGATAGTCTTCCAATCCAGAGGCAAAGCTTTCGGCAGTTGACCGGTCAGATCCCCCCTGCAAATTCAAACTCATTTGACGCAGAAGTCGCGCCTTCGTTTCTAGGTCTAGTTGTTCGTGGTCTTCAACTTCATCAATGGCACGCATCAGCAAATAGCCCGATGCGACAGCCTCTAGCAGTCCGGACGGTAGTCGACTAATCGGAATGTAAAACGTTCGACTCGTTTCCTTGAGAACCTCTAGCGCATTTTTGCGAAAATCCATCCAGTCAACTCCTCTCACCAACCTTGAGCCATAGCATATAACGGAGAAGGCAAGAACACCAGTGTATAGTGGACAGCCCTGAAACCATCGCCTTTTTTAGACAAGTTTTGACCCCGTGGTCGGCTTGTAACGTAAGCCAGGTAGAACTTAACGGGATGCTGGAGAACTCCATGCCCCAGCATCCCGCATTGACATACAAGGCCTGTGGTCAAATTATTAACATGAAAAAATGAGCATGGAATGATGCATCACACAGTTTTCTCTCAGTAAGTAATACGTCACTCCATCAGCAGATTCCAGAAAATATAAGAAAAAGCAGCGTGTAGTCCTGATCGCGCCGTTTCATTCAGAACGCTGCTTATGATGAGATAAGGACCTGAGCGTCATTACAACCCAACACCCAAATCCTGTGCCGCCTGCGCAGCGGGGACACAGAATTTGAGAGGTTACGTTTCATTATGGCTAGCTACTGATACCGCTCAGACTATCAACTAGGACATGAACAGTGTGTAGAGTGCTTAGGGATTTGCAACTTAATCATCGACTGGCATCATGAACGATTGAGGTAGGCGCACACAGATGTGCGCCCCTACGGTGTTACAGATGTGCGCCCCTACGGTGTTGTCGTGTTGTTAACCCGCAACTCCTTTAACGCCTCATATCAAGAGGTCTGTTCAAGATGTTTGTCGTCTGCTGTTGACGATAACTTTCTTCAGAGTACAATCTGGACAAGATTTAGGGGGAGCGTTCGTTGTGAATATATCGACAGCAAGGTCGTCCCAATTACTCAAAATTGGGCAGATATCATCGCAAAGCGGCTTGTCGGTGAAAACCATTCGATATTACGAAGAAATTGGTTTACTCGCTCCCCACGTTGAACGTGCAGAGTCAGGCTATCGAATGTTTGAGCCTGGTGTGTTGAATCGTCTTGCCTTTGTCAAACGGGCACAGGCACTGGGGTTAAGCCTTGCTGAAATCGCTCAAGTTCTCAATATTCATGATGATGGAGAACTACCTTGCGGAGAAGTGAAGCATTGCCTTCAAGTCAAGCTGGATGCAATCAACACTCAAATTGAATCCCTGGAAACCTTGCGAGATGAACTCCAGGGCATTTTGTCGGGATGGCAAGAACAACCGTCTCCTGACCGCATTTCGAAAACGATTTGCCCGAACATTCAGTAGGCACTCGTGTGTTCAGTCTCTATCGTGTGTTCAGTCTCTATGAGGACATCGCACCAGTCCTTGTAATATTCTGCAACGTCATCCTTGGCTAGCATGGAGCCTATCCCAAACCCTAATCTCTCGCTCAGTAAGGACTGTGGCGATCGCCCCTCCCGTTCTTCCTGCTCTCACGCATGCCATGCGAGACGGTCTTTCAGATCTTCAGCTATAGTATGCCAATACCTGTGAAGTGGGAAAAGAGACGCTATCGATAGTGTTTCTGCATAGTCTCGATTCGATGCACCGATACATTCGACACATTTTTTGAGCATGGGAAACGCTGCGATCGCCTGTTGGTATACAGCCATTCTTGTCATCACTGGGGCAGCGACCGTCCAAAGGGCGATCGCGTTCCCTGTGGCGTTAGCAGAGAACATTGAGCCTGCTGAGAGCGTGACGACTGTTGAGGGCACAGGTGAGGGCACAGGCATCATCACGAGTTCACCAGAAACCTCGTGGGACACAGCCTTGGGAACTGAACCTGCTGACGGTGTCTGGCTCTACCCAGAAGAAACCAGCGATGATTCAGAGCCTGTTCTCGTCTATCCTAGCGATCGCCTTCCGCCCGCATCGAGTGCTGTCGTAGACAGCAATTCGGACAACACGTCAGAGCCTTACCCTGACGATAGCCGTCGTGCAGACACCCCGCCCCCTGTATCGAGCCGTCCCCCCAGGACTGTCGATCCTGTCACCACCACTTCGCCACCTCCACCATCTCCCGGCGCACCATCCTCCCCCCCGTCCCTGGTGAGAGAAACACCGCCAACGTCACCAGAGGAGAACGAAATCCTCATCTATCCTGACGACGAAGAATCAGAGATCGACGTCCAGGCACCGATACCCTTCCCCTCCCCAGGATCTGTGATCGTTCCGGAGTCGATGGCATCGCCGACCTCTGAGCGCTCTTCAGCCGCACAACCTGCTCCCATAGAAATAAACGATGGGGCGATCGCGACAGAGGTTCGTATTGAAGGGGTTGATCGTGAGCTTGAGCAAGTTATTCGCGAGATCATTCAGGTACAAGTCGGGCAACCCGTTAGTGCCGCCTTAATTGAAGCAGACCGAGGGGCGATCGCGGGCACCGGTTTTTTTGAATCTGTGGCGATCGTGGCGACTCCCCAAACAGGTGGTGTGGCTATCGTCTATGCAGCGACCCCGATCGTTGTGCGGTCGTTCCACCTGGCCGGATCACAGATCATCCCGACCGATATCTTTAGCAATGCCTTTGGGGGGCAGGTCAATCGCTCCATCAGCCCACGACAGCTGAATCAAGGTGCAGACGCGCTGGACTCCTGGTATCTCGAAAATGGCTACACGCTCTCCAACGTTGTCGCTTGGCTGACCGATCCATCTGGGCGGATCACCGTCGAGGTGATTGAACCCACTATTGGCACCGTTGACTTTGAGTTCATTGAAGACGGAAGTACGATTGGTGAAAATGGCGAGCGTGTTGAAGGTCGTACTCGCGAGGACTTTATTCTGCGAGAATTGAGCCAACAGCCGGGAGACGTCTTCAACCAAAATGAACTGGTTCAGGATCTCGAAACGCTCCTCAGTCTGGGTGTCTTTCAAGATGCCAATATTGAGCTGATTCCCAATGAAACACCCGAAAATCCCACCGTTGATCTGCTCTATCAGCTTCAAGAAGGATTTGCCCGCTCTGTGCGTGTCGGGGGTGGCGTGAGTACGGAGCTAGGTTTGTTTGGGGCCGTCAACTATCGCGATCGCAACTTCAGGGGCATTGGAGAAGACATCAACTTGGGCATTCAAGCGGGGGGACGTGGCCTCGAGTTCAACACGGGGTATACCAGCCCCTATCGAGACAGCAGACCCAATCGTTTAGGCTATAGCGTCAACGGTTTCCGTCGAAGTTTTCAATCACTCACCTTTAGCGATGAAGTGCCTCTGGCGAATGGAGATGATGCACGGGAACGACGCTTTGGAGGTGGTGCATCGGTCATGCGTCCGTTGGGCGAATGGGATGCAGAACTGGGTGTCGATTATGCTCGCGTCAGCATTCGAGACGAGGATGGAGACATTGCCACGGAAGATTCCTTAGGCAATGCGTTGACGGCTAGTGATTCAGGCATTGATGATCTCCTGACCGTTGGGTTTCGAGTGACCCAAGATCGTCGCCTCAATCCCAATAATCCCGCAGGCGGATCAATTCTCAGTTTTGGAACTGAGCAATCGATTCCCATTGGTAGTGGAAACATTCTGCTCAATCGTCTGACCGCTAACTATGCTCGCTATCTGCCCACCGACCTTTTGGGGTCTGGAAATCTCCGCAACCCAGAAGTCGTTGCGTTTAACGTAAGAGGCGGCACCGTATTGGGCGAACTCCCTCCCTATGAAGCATTTGATTTAGGAGGGGCGGGTTCTGTTCGAGGCTATGGCGGTGGGGATGTCGGTAGTGGCCGCAGCTTCATCTTGGCATCCGCAGAATACCGCTTCCCTCTGTTTTCGACACTTGGTGGCGTCCTGTTCACTGATTTTGCCTCTGATCTGGGAACCGGGAGCAGTGTTGAGGGCGATCCTGCTGGCTCACGTGACAAGCCTGGAACAGGCTTTGGATATGGCGTTGGTCTACGCTTTGGTTCTCCGATTGGCCTGCTTCGAGCCGATTTTGGTTTTAATGATGAGGGCGATAATCAATTCCACTTTGGGTTTGGGCAAAGCTTCTAATGGGGGCACGTCAGTGATGGACTGGACTGATTTCAACGATGAGACCAACCGTTTCACTCATCAGCAAGCGTAGTCTTCTCAGAATGGGTCAGAATTGCTGAGAATTGCCTCTCAGTCATCCCATTACGAGCCCTGTTATGGCTGAGAGGCAACGAACTGGAGGAATGCATAGGCTTGGGTGGCCGGGAACCGATAGGTGGTCCCGTGATAGTCGATGATATAGCTGCCAGCAATTTCTCCGCAGGCTGTGCAGGTAATCGTTTCTGATTTCAGTGTCTCAACGCTCAAGATACGAATTTGTTCTTCAAGCCATTGAGTGAATGGTGTTGACAGCTGTGATTCAAGTTCGGACTGATACATAAAACCCTCCCTATAGACATATAACAGAGCAATCATAGGTGGCAACGTTGTGTGTTGGCGTTACACCCATCTAAACCATCTAATCTAAACCCCCTAAACCTAATATTAGGGTTCTCTCCTGAACATTGAGTGAGGAGAGTCTTCTGAATTGATGAGTGATCCGTAGGGGGACATCAATAAACGGGGCTCCGAAAATGGGGCTCCGACGATGCAAAGACGCGTTGGCGATTGCTTGAGCACCGATTAAGTATATAGACATCAATACACTCAATCTAAAAATCTGGGGAGCGCCCCTCAGGGGCGCTCCCCAGATTTTTTGGGTGTTCAGTTTAATAACGCCAAGCTACTTAGGGAATTGCTTAGTAGCGATTGATCAGCAACGCCACTTCTTGCTGCAAGTCAAAGTCCTTCATTGCGTTCCATTCGGCATTGCGAACGGCGAGAAATGCTTGCGCCAGATCGCTGCCGAGTGCATCTAGCAATACGGTGTCTTTAGTCAGATGAGCGATCGCCGTCCCTAAGGTGTCGGGCAAGGGTTCGATCCCTTTTTCCGCCCGTTGTTCATCAGACAGGCATCCCGGATCAACCGAAACAGGATCGGGCAGCTTCATGGATTGCTCAATGCCATCTAGCCCCGCAGCAATGACAGCACCCAAGGCAAGGTAGGGATTTGCCGAAGCATCGACAGTTTTGAGTTCAATATGGGTTGGGCTAGGAGACCGTGAATTGGACGGCACGCGAATCGCCGCTTCTCGGTTATCCATTCCCCAGCAACGGTAGGCTCCACTCCACAGATGAGGGCGCAACCGCCGATAGGAATTGGTGCTGGGTGTGGCGATCGCCATTAGGGCAGGCAGGTGATGCAACAGACCCGCCATAAATGATTGAGCAACAGGAGATAGCGTGTTGGGATTATGAGCATGGGGAATTAAATTTTGGCGATCGCGCCAGAGACTGAGATGAAGATGACAGCCATTTCCCGCAGAATCTGCAAACAGCTTCGGCACGAAGGAAGCTAAGAGGCCATGCCGTAACGCCGTTCCTCGAACAGTTTCTCGAAAGGCGATCGCCCAATCCGCAGCCTGCAGTGCTTGAGTATAGCGAATGGAAATTTCATGTTGGCCCGGTCCAGACTCAGCATAGTAGCATTCCGCTGGAATTCCTTGAGCTACTAGCGCACTGGCGATCGCATTGATGACTTCCGCCCCACTGTCCATGCCATAGGTTGAGGCAAAGACAGTCTGATCAACAGGGTTGAGTTTTCCGCCATCATCTGGTGGATTGAGAAGGTAAAACTCATGCTCAAACGATGCCATCACTTGCAAATCGAGATCCTCGGCAGCCGCAATCATCCGCCGCAAAAAGATGCGAGGACACAAGCTCCACGGCTGCCCCTCTCGAAACATATCGCCTATCACACGAGCATGCCCAGGAGTATAGGGCAGCGGTGTCAGCGTAGACCAGTCTGGGATTAGCCATGCTTCTCCAACAGGTCCTAACCCACTTCCCTTCGCGACCTCGTCGGACATAACGGGAACAGCCTGCTGGGCGACTGATAGACTGATGCCCGTTTCCTCATGCTCTGTTAAAAAAGCACGGTGGAACGCTTTCCCTCGAATGATGTTTGCGTTGTCGCACCACACCAAACGAATAAATTGCACGTTCTGTTCAGTTAAAAAGATGGAGAGATTATTGCCCATTGCTCCTGGCGTCACTGCGCTCAGATCTTGCCGAGCCATCATCATAATCGGAATCGTATTCGATATCTGAAAATAATCCACACACAACGTCAATAGCGAGTCATCCTTAAACGTACTTTTCCAAATCCTGTGCCGCCCGCTGTGCAGGCGGCACAGGATTTGGCGTTTTGGTTTTAATAACGCCAAGCGACTGATCAACCATCAAAATGCAGTCATTCAATCACGTGTCTACTTGGTAAAGGGGCCTCGTTTCCTTCTGACGAGCAATCTGTTTTTGTTGTGCCTCATTGGTCGTCATCCAAGGCGACAAACGGGATCTCATGCTTGAAACTGGGAACCCTGAAATCACGGTGTTATATCTACGACAAGGCATTGATACCCCTAATCAAGTTGGGAACTGTCGTTTTCCTGCGGGAAAACGACAGTTCCCAACTTGATTAGGAGTTAACGGTCAGGACAGTCGTTAGGACCTGGACATTGTTGTCTGGACATAAAGTGTCTAGACAACAATGTCCTCCGTCTTTTTTCGTTGACGATCAAAGGCGCGACTGACATGTGTGCAATACCCACAATCGGTAGCCACATGACCAGCAACAACATGTCAATTTTGACTGAATCAGGGGCAGACAATGAGAACACTTTTGCAAGACCCAGATATCATTGAGTCTTACGTTGAGCGATCGCTCCAAAATCAAGACGTTTTACTCGCTAATCAAAATCTGAAGGCATTACATAGCCTTGGAGAGAACCTTCTGACTAGCAAACAAGATGGACTGCTGACCAGGTTCCAAACGGATGACCAATGCCCCAAATTCATTGTCAAAATTGGGTCACCCTACTGGGAGCTGATCAGCAAAATACTGGCTCATCACAGCTTTGCAATCACCGACGAAATCGATGATCACTTTTCGCTCTACCAATTCGTTAAAATCCCTTCTAATTACCGATTGAATTGCACAAAATCAGTTGAATTTTGGCGAACCTGGTGGAGATATCGAAATCGTATTCGAGGCCAGCGATTCTGCATGGATCTACTAGTCCGTGTTCGATATACCTGGTATCCCGTAAAAGATCTCTCCATCAGTAATGGCATGGTCTACATCCGCGTTTTGGCAGATGAAATTATGCTTCACAATGACGATCTCCTCTTTTGGCTAGAAAAAGTAACGACTGAAGCAGGTGCTGTTTCACCACCGACCCCAGCACGCAGGCTCAGTAGATTGAGCCAATAAACGGTTGGCTACATCGGATGGAAACTGCTTTAAGGGACTGGCTAGACAATAAAGTACCAATAGA
>JBCCWF010000147.1:0-13216 GCA_039194035.1 Cyanobacteria bacterium P01_E01_bin.6
ACCACCAAAATACGCAAAATTAGGTGAATTTTAGCTTAACCATCTCTGATTCAGATTCCAGAACGTCTCATGGATGAAAAGATGGTGCATTCCACCTGACACAAATAAGTCCCTAGCCATCATTCAACTGATTTTCTAGCTTTTAGGGTTCTCTTTGTATACACGGTAAAATGAGTCAATTTGTAATAGAACGATGCAAGTGTAAAGATACTGTAAATTACAAACAAACTGTGTATTATCAGGTTATTAACTCGGCAACAATACTGAGAATGCTGGCGAGATTTGTTACACTTTTTGACAGATAAGAAATTAGTAATGTGATGAGCTGCTGCCGAGCAGCACTATATACGGGTAAGCGCACGTCAGAATCATAAAGTGTCCAAGCATTATGACTAGAATTTTAATTGCCGAAGATGAGCGAATCATTGCTTGGAACATCCAAGAAGTTTTACAGCTGACAGGACACGATGTGGTTTCATCCGTGTCAACGGCAGAGGAAGCGATCGCCGTTGCTGAGCAAAAACAGCCAGACCTCGTCATCATGGATATTCGGCTCAGCGGCGAACTGGATGGTATTGCTGCAGCAGAAAAGATTTATGCATCTCATGGAATTCCAAGTATTTACTTAACAGATCACGCAGACGATTACACCGTCGAACGAGCCATGGAAACATCTCCTTTTGGGTATGTCCTGAAGCCGTTTAAGCGTAACGACCTGTTGCTCGCCATAAAAGTTGCTGTTAATCGCCACCGACATGAAAAGGCATCTCTAAAGCATCAAGACAAAGCTAGTGTGATGCTGAATCATATTGATGATGGACATTTGGCTGAAGGAATTGATTATTTCTTAAATGCGCCCGCAGCTCCACTAAATGTGCCCGCAATGGAGAAAAGCCAAGACTTTTCTGACCGTAGACCCTTAAGTAACCCTGATGATGCCGCAGCATTGTTAGCGAAGTTGACCTCCGCTATTCGGCGATCGCTAGATGACAAATCCATCATTAACAATATTATTCAAGACCTGGGGCACCAATTAAATTTGCGGTCGTGTCATGTGGGAATTCATCCCTTCAGAATTTCAGACACCCCCACCGTGATTGCGACGTTTTGCCAAGGTCCCCTTGATTTAACTCATTTTTCTTTGAGTGGTCACACAAAGTCAGCTGTATTTCATCAGTTTGAGTTTCAACAACCCGTCGAGTTTTGTGTGGCTGTACCAAGTGGGACAAAACCTCATCAAGGACGCCAAGAGCAATGGCTATCTGCCCTAGCCTGTCCGCTGCTCAATCAGCATGGTGCGGTTATTGGCGACATTATGGTGATGCGTGATATCGACAACCCACTAAGCCCAAGCGAAATAGCATGTGTAAGCTCTGTGGCAGATCAATGTGTGATTGCTCTAAGGCAGTCTCTTCTGTATCAGGTTCTTCAGAATGAAGAACAAACAAACAGTGAACACAAGAATCGTACGCCATTATCTGATCGTTGGGTGAGTGCTCTTTCCCACGAACTCAGAACCCCCATTGCCAACATAAAAATGGCAAGTCAGATGCTGGAACTAGTGCTCAAATCGCTGGGAATTCTAGATTGCAGTAATGAATCGGTTCGTGAATATCTCCAGATTCTTCGGTATGAATGCCAGAGAGAGACACGTCTTGTTGATGCTCTCGTTGAAGCAAACCAGGATTCAGCGACTCAGGTACTCACGTTTAACAGCATTCATTTGCCCAATCTAATCGAAGATGTTGTTGATCCCTACCGATGGCAAATTAAGAAAAAAAGACAGCGAATGGACATTGCTCATGCGGGTGACATTCTTCAGATCAAGACCATTCCAGCCGTTCTCAAGCGTGTGTTGAGTGAATTATTAGATTATGCATGTCGGTATGCTCCATTGGATGAGGTGATTCACCTACACACACGTGACCTTGCGAGTTATGAGGTGACAGCGTCTGCGTTGACTGTCGGTAATCCCAGGAACGTCTGCCTCGACAACAATTATCGCGTGTCCAACAATGGCATTGGTAAAGACCAAAAAAGTGGCATTGATATTCTCATTCAGCATCGAAATAACCACGTTTCTGCAAGTGATTTAGTCAATGGTTTAAAGGCTTACGATGAAGATTTGGAGTACTTGCCGCAAAGCCACAACCCGATTGGATTAGGTTTGTTTCTTGCCAAAAAACAAATTGATCAGTTATCTGGAACGTTAACCATTGATGATGCTGACGAGTGCATCACCTTTTGTCTACATCTTCCAAATGATCCTGAAAACATCTATAACCCTGAAGTGGCGATCGCAACCCCGGGCAATGGTCATAAACCCAAAAATCTAAGTGAGTAGAGTGCACTGTACATATGATTTTTGGGCATAATCCTAACAAGCACATCAGTTTATGGTTGATATCCTGATATTCGTGTGAATGGATGTAAACAGTATCGGCGGCTGTAGTGTGACAGATGGAAACATTGAGGTGCGTCATGCTGTTTATCAGTGGTGCGTCAAGTAGCAGATGCCGTGTCTTAGCCTGTTACATGCGCTAGTTCATGTGACACTTTACTCGAAATGAAAAACTGTCCCAAAACAAGCGCAATTTCCGAATGGGACAAGGCTACATTAATTCCATCTCTACAGTAGATAGGTAACGCTAATTCAGATAAGTGTCTCCGTCTGTTGTGACAAAAGAGACATTGATGCTGAACGGTTGAAATAGAATTGCATGCTGTGCAGACTGACAGCAACACATGCTAGACACGGTTACGGTGAAGAGAGCCTCCCCATTTGCTGCTAACCTCCCAACGAGTGCCCAACAGCGCATTGCAACAAGAGATGTTCATCAACTTTTCAATCATTTCAGGAACTTCTCCTTGTGAATTGCGTCTTTTATAATGCGGCCTTTTTGTTGCAAATTTTCGTTAGCTGAGTTTTACAAATGCCATTTGCAGCACCACATATTTCCCAGTTATTTCATATTTCTCAGACAGTGCGTACCGATGAATCGAAATTACCCCCAGATAAACTTTCGCACTATGACTTGATTGCTCGATGTCAAATCGGGCTTCGACCTGATAAGGTGACGTTTGCTGAGCTCGTTCGTCGATATCAGCCTCACCTTGACAAAATCTTGTATCATCTTGCTCCTGACTGGACAGATCGTGCCGATCTTGCACAAGAAGTTTGGATTCGAGTATACCGAAATTTGAGACGCCTACAGGAGCCAGGGAAGTTCCGAAGCTGGGTGACTCGTATCGCAACGAATCTGTTCTATGACGAACTAAGAAAGCGGAAACGTGTGCAGAGTCCCCTGTCGCTAGATGCACCTCGTCAGGCAGATGATGGGGAAATGGATTGGGAAATTGCTGATGCAGATCCAGGTCCCGCTCAAGAAATTATGACTCGTGAGTTTTATGACCAGTTACGTGAGGCGATCGCCGATCTTCCTGAAGCTTTTCGAACAACGATTGTTCTTCGGGAAATCGAGGGAATGGCTTATGAAGAGATTGCAGATATTACTGGCGTATCGTTAGGTACTGTTAAATCTCGGATTGCTCGAGCAAGACAACGCTTGCAGTCACAGCTTGAACTATATATCAATGCATAGCTCCATTATTTAATGTTTGCCAAATCCTCAGGCGGCATATTAATCATCTGAATGAAAGGTTCATCTGAATAAAAGTCCCAATTCTTGGCAGAGATGTCCATAAATCTATCGGCTAGAGCACAGATAGATAAAAAGACGCGACTTGAACCTGATGATCTTAGACTCTAGAGTTTTCTTGCTTTCACGCCTTTATAGACTCAGAAATCTGCTGTTGTTCCCGCATGAATCATTAAGATTCCAGAGATTTTCGAAAGTTCAGGAGCAAAATAGTCCAGACTACGTCATCTAGATTATGAACTGAATCAAAATCGGGATGCATTTATTTGATCCAGGTCTAGGGTTTCACAATAACTTTTATTGAATGACGCCCTTCTATTGATTCTTACGCAGCCTCCACCTCGTGTTTCGTTAGACAGCCCTCTTCACTCGAAGACGTTGGGTTTTGTTTGATGAACGCTGTAAATTTCAGCCGTAGGTCGTGAGAGCTGATTTTTGAGAACGGTTTAGTTACAATACTTTACTGGCTACATTTTCGGTTCACTTTAAATATGCCGACCTGGTGACCTAACATTTAGTGCTTAATTTGGATTCTGAAATGTCTAACAAGTCTAATGACTACAACGATGCGATGCATCCTCACCTTGGGCACGATCATCGCCAGAAACAATCGAATTCTCCTAATGCCGACACTTTAGACAGCTCAAAGCGCGATCGCTGGGAGCTTCTGAATGCGTATCTTGATAGTGAGGTAACGCCCAAGGAGAAACGGATGGTTGAGCGATGGCTCCAAGAGGATCAAAAAATGCAATGCCTGTATGCGCGGCTTCTCCAGCTTCGCTGCCATATTCAGTCGGCTCCTGTTCCACCCACTAATACATCGGTTGAAGAGGTCGTTCAAGGCGTATGTCGCCGGATTGATCGCCAGCGACTTCGCCGAAATATCATGTTGGGAGGAGTGGCGATCGCTGCGCTAGTAGGTGCTCTTGTTTCAGGGAATGTCAACCTCAAGCAGTTGCCCGCTCAATTTATTCAACAAGATGATTTGCCAGAGCTAGGGCCCGATGGCCTGGTTTTGCCCTTGAATGAATCACTAGTGCCAACGCTCGAAAACGTGAACGACAGTTCTAGTCATGTTGATGTTCCTTTAGGAGCAATCATTAGCACTGTAGATGAATCACCTTTTGAAACTCCCAACGATTCTTCTAACTAACTAAGGAATGAAGATTAAAAGACTCCGAGATAGTTTGGTAATGATGGCGAAGCCACCATTGCCAAACTATTTTCCGATTCTATTTCATGCCTATTCCCATAAGCGAATTCCTCATCATTGAGGAGCTCATAACATTTAATATGCTAAATCAAGAGACGCACTACTCAGTAGTGCGTCTCTTGATTTTTTCAGTGTCAAGTTGACTTGGTTGTCTGGTTACTCATGCCGATACTAAGTACCTGGACGTAATTAAACCCAAAACCCAAAACCCTGCGCCGTCCGCGCAGCGGACGGCACAGGGTTTGGAAGGTTACGTTTACTTATGGCTATCTACTTATTGGTGTTGAGGATTTCGAGAAATAACGCTAGACACCTCTAGATTGGATGCTCAAGAATAGATTGGATTCTCAAGAAGGGTGATGAAAAAAAGAGGCCCGCCGATATCTTGCGGGATACCTGCCTCAATCTGTTCACTGGAATACGTTACGGCCTCCTGCAGTGAACTCAAATCAATAACATCATTGCGCTGAAGTCGGTAGAGAGCTTGGTCAAGCTCATCACGTGTCAATGGGGGCTGAAGACTAGAACGGACATGAAAAATGGGTAGATAATTATTGGTTCCAAGCTCATGGTCAATGGCTCGAATCATTTGGTGTATTTCATCATCATGAGGCTTAGTCGACTTCTTCCAACGCAACGTTTGAGCAATAGACAAACTATCTGAATCTAGCGATTGAGCATAAGCTCTACGTAGAAATCCGAGATAATTCGACAGCAGATTCAAACTAATCGTAGGATTGCCTTGTGGAACACATTCATACTGCAAAAATAATTGCCCCGACGTTGTGAGCCAAACATCCTGAATGCGTGTTTCTGTTTGAATAAAACCTCGCTCGGCAAGCGATGAGAGCATACTTTGGCGCTCATTATCGTGTACCCCTTTGAGAGCCTGTCCTGGGGTCACTGTTTCAGCAAGACCAGCCTTTAGAATCAATCGCTCAACATCACTGACCGGAAGCCGAGCGGCATCAAGCTTTAACAAAGCCTTACCTGCTGGAGTAGTTTTGAATCGCATTACTTCGGTTGAACAGTCAATGAGTCTTCGATCAACTAATTGACGACATGCCCTGTTTCGTTCAGACAGTTTTTCCGCAGGGCGGATATTTGATAAGGCCACTCGGTAGTCTGGTGGGTAGCCCAGCATCATTAACAGAAATCTTAGTTCAACGACTTCCATGCGATCGCCATATCCGTAAAGTTTGTGCTCTTGTGATCATCTGCGCGATGAACAAGACGAAATTAAATCCTAAAGATCATAGGCTGTTCAGAGGCTTTTAGATAACCCCAGATTTTACAGTTTTAGTTTAGTGCCCTTTGTTCACTACATCGTGGAACATTCATTCGTCAATGATGTGATCGCCGTCATGGCCTTATGCATGGTCAATCACATCATAAGCTTAGAAAAATCACGTAGTCATACGGTTTCACGTCATCGAGAAAATGAGGGCGATCGCCCATACTGTGATTATCGACGTTCCCCCCATCAATCATGAATGTATCCATCGCCCCAGAATCAAGCATGTTCGATTCTCTATCTCTCGAAAGTACTGTTCATCATATTCTGTCCACACGCCGAATTACTCGAACAGATCAACAACGACTCATGCAATTTGGCATGGCGTCGCTTAATAATCAAAAAGCTTTAGGCCTGATGAATCAGGTCGCCGAGGCTCTCCGAATTGGTCGTCTTCGGGTGATTGACTAGATACTATCCTCATCGTTACAAGGAGACCAACACTCATGACTTGCGTAGCTCGTAAGTCCTTACGCAAAAACCCATTTCAGGTTTATCGCGACCCAATCACAGGAAAATGGATTGTTATTCAGCAGAACCAAACACCATAGCCATGTGACCATTGCTGGCATCCATGCTGAGACATCACAAAGGAATGAAATATAAACCTCTCATCGCTTGGAAACTGTAGGTTCCCGCAGAGAACACTGCAGTTCCCAATAGGGTTTGGTGTTAAAAGCACGGTTTTGCATGGGCTCACTACATATCCCTGTGCAGGCCGCGCTTTTCATTGTTTGGCAATCGGGCATATCCTGAATAAGGAATAGGCATGAAATAGAACTGGAAAGTAAACTAAAACTCACCTATTTTGCGTATTTGATGGTTGCCCCCGTCGGAGGCGGGAACTACCAAATACGCAAAATAAATAGCTAACAGCTGAGTGTGATGATTGCGACGCCACCACCACACTCTCGTGGAGTCTTGTAATTTTCATGCCTAAGAAACATTATTTTCTCAATTTCTCAATCAACATCTCAATTTCTCAATCAACTTATTGATGTAATTTCGAATGACGACTTTGCTAGCCCCGCCTCTTTCCAAGATTCTCGCGTCTCCGCTTCATATCGGTACGGTCGTGTTGCATAGTCGAGTGTTGCAATCGCCATTATCAGGAGTGACCGATCTTGTGTTTCGGCGACTGGTTCGTCGCTATGCACCTGATTCGATGATGTATACAGAAATGGTGAGTGCTAGCGAACTCCATCACCTCCGAACATTGCCCAAAATTATGGATGTTGATCCAGACGAGCGCCCAATTAGTATTCAACTATTTGACTGTCGTCCCGACTTTATGGCAGAAGCTGCTCGAAAGGCAGTTGCACAAGGTGCAGATACGATTGACATCAATATGGGCTGCCCAGTCAACAAAATTACGAAAAAAGGTGGCGGGTCATCACTATTGCGAAATCCAGAGATGGCTGCACGAATCGTGGAATCGGTTGCAACCGCAGTATCCGTTCCAGTGACTGTAAAAACTCGTATTGGGTGGAGCGATGACGATATCAATGCCGTTGCCTTTGGGAGGCAAATGCAGGAGGCTGGAGCCAAGATGTTGACGCTGCATGGACGTACCCGTGCTCAGGGCTATAAGGGTTCAGCTCGCTGGGAATGGATTAGGAGAGTGAAAGAACAGCTTTCGATTCCGATTATTGCCAATGGAGATATTTTCTCTGTGGATGCTGCAATACGGTGTTTAGCCGAAACAGGTGCTGATGGAATCATGTGCTCAAGGGGCACATTGGGATATCCATTTTTAGTGGGAGAAATTGATTACTTTCTGAAGACAGGAAACTATCGACCTATTCCGACACCAGCTCAGCGATTAGAGTGTGCCAAAGAGCACCTCATCATGTTGTACGACTACAAAGGCGATCGCGGTATTCAACAAGCTCGCAAGCATATGGCCTGGTATGCAAAAGGATTCCCTGGAGCAGCAGAGTTACGAGATCAACTCTGCCGCATTGAATCCGTTGAGCAAGGCTGTCGACTATTGGACGATGCAATCAGTGAGCTGTAGCTGCATCTGGCTATCAGTAGAATAATGTCAAGACTACTAATCAGTGTATTTTCTCTCTTAGTTCATCTATTGATAGCGATTTTGATAGTGATTTTTTTCAAGCCCCTCGAGAGATTGCAATACGACAAGCGCTGAATCATAGGCTTCTACAAGTAACGTATGGTTTTCGTCTGACGTATCTTCAATATCATCCATCACCAAGCTGAGGGATCCTAACATCGAATTCAGATTATTTCTCATACGATGAGACATGCTATTGATATGAGATGTGCTGCTGAATGATTGTTGATGGCAATCGTCATCAGTAACCGTTGAACCGTTTCGTGTCGGTGCAAAACGTTCATTTAAAACTGTCCGAAGACTACTGACAATTGCCATATTATTCATTTCAGGGGAGGAGGAGTTAGTGAATTGATTTGCATATAGCTGTGCATAGTAATGACCTCGCGTTAGGAGTTCTTGGTGACTGCCAACTTCAACAACTTCGCCTTTTTCTAAGACAGCAATTTGATCTGCATTTTGAATCGTCGAAAGACGATGAGCAATGACAATGCTAGTACATTCACGGCTGAGATCGTCAATGGCCGCCTGCACCAGTTTCTCTGATACGGTATCTAGAGCACTCGTTGCTTCATCTAAAATCAAAATCTCCGCATGTTTGAGCAAAGCACGGGCAATCGACAATCGTTGACGCTGACCACCGGATAGCATCACACCGCGATCGCCAATCTGCGTGTCCAATCCATGAGACAACTTAGAAACGAATTCGTAGGCATTCGCTCGTTTAAGAGCCTCGATAATCTCATCATCATTGGCATCGGGACGTGCATAAGCAATATTGTTCCGAATCGAGTCATTGAATAAAAAAGACTCTTGGCTCACAACGGCAATGGCACGACGGAGAGATCTGACATCAAAAGTCTGTAGCTCCTGTCCATCGATCTTAATGCAGCCACGTGTCGCATCATAAAAGCGAGGAAGAAGATCTGCAAGCGTTGATTTTCCTGCCCCAGAGGCTCCAACAAGTGCAAGTGTGCTGCCCTTCGGGAGTGTTAGCGAAACATTCTGAAGTGAGAGGCGATCGCTTTCTGGATAGGCAAATGAAATATTCTCAAAGGTGATATCGTTCTGCACACCACGAAATGGTATTGCTCCGTTATTCATAAACGGTTTATCCTGACGCCGCAAGAAATCCGCAACAATATCGACACTCGCAGAGAGGTTGGCAAATAGGCTGCGGGACGCATTGAGTTGTGACAACACGGGCAACAGACGAAATAGCACCACGAGATAGGTGAGTAGAACTGTTGCAACCGTTGCTAGCTGGTCAACAAAAAACATCCGACCAAAGATAACAATACCAATGATGGCAACGATTCCTGCCATTTCACTCATCGGTGCAATGGCAGCGGTATTGGCTTGAGCCTGAAACTCAATTTTTTCTCGCTGACGAATGAGTTGAGTGAGCGTTGCATACTCTCGGTTTTCACTCGCAACTTCTTTGATGAGACGCATGCCAGTCAATGCTTCAGTCAGCCTCATTGAGTAGCTTTTGGACGCTTCGGAAAGCAATTTCCCAAATATTTTCGATCGTTTGATAAAGAGCTGATTGAGGCTAATAACAAATAGCAATAAAACAGATGCGACAGCCGTTAATTGCCACGATATGGCAATGAGTAACCCCACAAAAATCAGGACAGTGACCGAATTGGTAATAATCTTTAGGGCAGCATTGAGTGCCGTCGCTGCTCTACCGACCTCATTATTGACACGGTTTAAAATGTCTCCAATGCCAAGCTTATGAAAATAGTCAATGTCAACATCGAGGAGCATTTGAAGTGCCTCTTCTCGAAGATCTGACGTCAATCTCTGTTTCAGCGCACTACCTGTCAGCATATTTGCATAGGACATGAGATTCTTGAGTCCGATAGCCAACAGAATAGCTCCAGTCATCATGGCTAATCGATAACTGGGATGGACAGCATTAAACGGACCAATTAAGGCTTTGATAAATGAAGGAGCGTTGTCTACATTCAACTCTTGACCAATCAGGCTCAAGATAACCGGAACAATCAGAGCAGTACTAATTCCATTGAAAAATGCTCCCGAAAACCCCAGAACAACAGTCAAGGATGCTCGCAGGGGATATCGTTGGGCGAATTTCAAGAGCAAGTAACGACGAGGCATAAAGTTATATAACGAATAAGGAAACTACAGAAGAAGAGAATTTGTATCAGTGAGAAGACAACAAGATAGAAAGCGACATATATTCGAGCATCACATGACATCAAGATAATGCCTGCAAAATTGGTGAGAGTTTTGATGCCATTGAGTCGATACTATAATCTTCAATACAGCGCTTGCGAGCCAGAATGCCTCGATGCATTGCCTGACCAAAGTTGTCAAAAATACATTGGATCGCTTCTGCCATGTGATCGACTTGGCTCGGCTGGACAATATAGCCAGCTGTTCCTAAAATGCTCGGAATATCTCCTACTGCAGTTGCCAAAACAGGTTTGGCCATCGCCATACCGTCAGTAAGTTTTAGCGGGAATTGAGCTTTGGCTTCGGGTAAGTCGCGCTGTGGCACGACAATGACATGGGCCGCACTAACCACTTCAGGCATTTGCGAATAGGACAATTTTGGGAGTTGGATAATCCATCGTCCCCACCGTTGCATCAGTTCCTGATCGTAGTTGTCATAGGGACTTCCACCGACAATCACAAGACGTAAATCTGGTTCATCAAGTTGATCAAGAGCTGCCAGAATATCTTCCAGTCCTTTATAAGGACGGGGAGCACCTGGAAACATTAAAACGCGATAAGGCGTAAGACCAAATTTCTCACGGCTTTTCGCTGCATCATAACGATTAGGATCAAACAGTGAAACATCTTTTCCATTCGGAACATAGGTGCCTCCAAACCGATCTCGGAGAAATTGAGTGTGGGTTGTAATTTGCGTTGATTTGGAAGCAAGGGTTTCCATCCATTTCAGGTAAACCGGATGATCTGGCTGCCGTAATTCTCCGTCTTTGTGAATTAAGTCTCTGGCAAATTTCATCGGTGATGGCTTGTAGTGGAGGCGATCGCCTCCATGCCAACTCAATTCCCAATCATCAATATCTAAGATGAGGTGTTTGCGAGTGGCCAGATGATGTAACAGTCCTAAGCCAAAACTACTAGGTTTCAGCTTATAGGCGTAAATAATATCTCCCTTAAGTCGGTGAAGAAGTTTACAGGCAGATGTGACAAACCCTGGATATGTCTTTGCTCGAAGCACGTGAGTATTCACGTTGGGAGGTGAGAATGAAACCGATTCAGTATCCCCAAAGCCAACAATGTCAACGACATGTCCCAGTTGTTGAAGTGCCTGGGTTAATAAGAAAGGCCGCACTGCTCCGCCCCATCGCCCTGCACCACGGGTTGATAAATCGCTGACGATCAGAGAAACTTTCAACGCCGATGTCCTCTCTTTTTGGATATATTCAATTCGAAGCTCAGACCTAATATGCCCAAAAGAGAAGCTCGGCATTTAACTCGGCCAAAAGGAAAATCAGAGCACACATCAAAAAGAGAGGGGGACTGCTTCACAAGCAGCCCCCCTCTCTTTTTGATGCGTTTCAGTTATTCAAGCAACCGTGATTACTTGATTGATACCTTTGCACCTTCCTCTTCGAGTTGCTTCTTAGCAGCTTCAGCATCGTCTTTGCTTGCCCCTTCTTTGATAGTTTTAGGCGTAGATTCAACGATATCCTTAGCTTCTTTCAAGCCCAAACCAGTCAATGCACGAACAACCTTAAGAATCTTGATCTTCTTATCAGCAGGAACATCTTCGAGAACAACGTCGAACTCAGTCTTCTCTTCTTCAGGTTCAGCAGCCGCCGCACCAGGAGCAGCCGCACCAGGAGCAGCCATCATCATCATGCCACCACCGGCGGATGCAGAAGCATCAACGCCAAAGGCTTCTTCAATTTGCGTAACCAGCTCAGATGCTTCCAACAAGCTGAGTGTTTTAAGCTGTTCAAGAATTTCATCAGTTTTAGCAGACATAGACTTCTCCCATTAGGTTTGAATGTTGATATACAAGTAAGAAAAAATATGGGCTGAATCGTGAATGACTCAACCATTCCCTAACAGCCTCAAGATTCGCTTTCACCATTCTCTTGCTGCGAAATAGCATGAATCGCCCGAACCAAAGAAGATGGAACCTCTTTGATGCCAACAGCCAGCTTTGTTGGAACAGCTTTTGTTCCAACTGCCAACTTGGTTGGAACAGCCTTGATGGCACCAGCGATACGAGCCATGAGCTCTTCTTTCGTTGGTAGTTCTGTGATCGCTTTAACATCGGCCTCATTTAAGGCACGACCTTCCATCACACCGCCACGCAATTCTGTTTTCTTCGTATCTTTCTGGAATGCTTGGTAAGCCTTGATTCCTTTACCAAAATCATCTTTTAGTAAGAGAAATGCCGTCGTTCCTTGAAGAAACTCCGCCATAGGCTGCCATGCCTCGTCACCATCGATTGCAATGCGCATCAATGTATTTTTAGTGACTTTGCAATGCGCTCCTGATTCACGAAGACGATTACGAAGATCCGTAATCTCAGCAACGGATAATCCCTGATAATCAATCACTAATGCAAGCTGTGACTCACTTAGCAGATTTTTCAATTCGGCAATAATAGCCTTTTTATCCTCTAGTGTTCTCCCCATGTTCTCAATCACCTCCTTAAAGCGGGGTATGGATCTAATCGAAACTTTTTCAATCGTTTGGAAGACAAGAATGTATAGATAAGCCAGGACTGAACACAAAAAACCTCCGGCTCATCACCAGAGGCTTACTTAGAGATCCTTCAACACCACCACAAATAAATTACTAATGCTGCAGTTCTTGTGCAGTCGTAGTAAACAATTTGAAAATGAGTCAATGGCCTCGGCAGGATGATTGAGCGATCGCCCCTGCTGTCTCTGGCTGATACTAATAATTCAAGTTAATTGCGTTTAATCGTCTATATACTCCGCCACGTATTGAAA
>JBCCWF010000148.1:0-13197 GCA_039194035.1 Cyanobacteria bacterium P01_E01_bin.6
ACGAATCCTTTCAAAAAAAAGATGAGGAGCCAAAAGAGTAACTTTACTTTTAAAAATAACATATTCATCTTAATTGTTGATATCATTAATCATCTTAATTTTCATGAATAACAACAAGAGCAAGTTCTGGTTTGTGCCCCGAAAAAAATTAATGGTTCCCAAGGCAGATGATAGTTATTCAGGTATTACTCTAAAGCGGGCTAGCTCTAACGTAGAGTATCATACTGAGCAACTCGTCAACAACAACGATCCTTTTACGATCCTCTTGAAGAGCTTTAATGTTGTTCAAGATAAAGACAAAGGTGATAATGATATCTTAGTTCGATCATGGACAAAGTACGGAAGCAATCCTCAAATTGAAGTTGCTCATTTCTTCAAAAAGAATACTCCTATTCCTTATTTTTGTCATGATGAACTCATCGCAGAACACATCTTCTCGTCTGAAAAATACATCGATAGAAATAGAGTATGGATCAGGCTTCAAATACTTGAAATTGATGGCAAGAAAGTTGAGCATCTGGCACAAATTGTTGAAAATGATCTCTATCATACTGTCCAAACACTTGGAGCAGTATTCCCTGGAACTCTTCCTTTCATTGGAACTATTTCAGAGAAGGCAAATGTATTAGATTTATTTAAAAAACTTAAGCATATTATTTCCAACCAAAACGATACGATCTTTGACCAAGCTCTTGATTTTTTTAGTGTCAATACTGGAGAAACCCCTTTTCGATATGGTGCGTATGTCTTTTTCCAAGAAGAAATTGAAGGAGAGCACTATAAGCTAAGAGCATTTCAAGTTGAACCAAAGATGGCAGAGGTCTTTGATTCGCTTCCTGACTATATTGTGCTGGAGGTAATTCCTGGCATTGTAAACAGTTTCAATCAACAAGAAACGATTACTGTTAACCAAGATCTCGCAATGGGTCTGCTCCCATTCGACGAGAAATTTGCTGACCCAGGGGAGAAAGACGAGCGATTTCGCCATCTCCAAACATTAATGAAGAAAGCAAAAGTTACTAATGATATTGAAGAATATTACGGTCTCCTAAAAAAAGAGTTAAGTGGAACCTTATTAAGTGACAACCAAAAAGAGCGCTACCAGTCTTTACGTCTAGAACTAGATGAATATATTGACATTATTGAAGAAATTTTAAGCAAATAAGTAGATAGTCGTAATTAAACGTGTCCTTCCAAATCTTGTGTCACTCGCTGCGCAGGCGACACAAGATTGTTTTTTTATTTTAATGATGTCCAGGTATTTAGAATCTTGATAGGCGCTGTTTTATCACTCCCATATTTCCAAGGATAAACCTCAAGATTATTTTATTTGTGAATCAGTCGCTTGTTCAAACAATATGATGAAAAACTTAGCGCGAGCGATAACATCAGAGCCATAGTCATCTCCCGTAGTACCAGTATCAATTCCTTGTTTAGTATGAATATTACCGGTACCAAAGTTATAGGCAGCTACAGCAGCTTTCAAAATATGAGTTTCTTCCCAGTCAGGAAATTTAGCTTTCAGAATTTGGAGATTGTTCGCAAGAATTTCAGCTCCTTGATCGATATGCACCTGACTAGCTGGATCACCCCCAAATCCTGATGGCGTATGGTGACGCTTATCAATTTGCATAATGCCAAACGCATTACCGTGATCACCTAATCCACGTTCATCGAGTCGTTTTCCACAGCGGGACTCTCGACTGGCGATCGCAGCCAAAACTGGGGCCGGCACGCTATATTTCGCGGCTGCTCGGCGAAACTGGTTGACCAATTTTTCAACCCTTGGCAGATCTTGTCGTGCCATCTGATTTGAAGCCAATGGTCCATTAAACGTTAACTTATCTTGTTTAGCGGTGACACTCGATGCCCCTGTTGTGGGTATGTCAGGCAAAACATCATCCCAATGGCTATGCCATGTGAAAGACCGCTCAATCAGGCTTTCACCAGTCACCGATGGTCTCGGAGATATTTCAGCAGGTTCAGTAGCATCGTCCACTAAATCAGAAACTGGAGCATCATCCCATTCTGTCACTTCTGGAGTTGCAGGGGCGATCGCCCCATTCAATTCATCAACCAGTTGATTCGGCCCATCACCTGGCCCCTCAGGGCTGTAAGCTTCGCTTGCTTTATGTTCCAACGCATCCAGAAAAAGAGCTGCACTGTCTTTACCAATGCGGTTTGACCCTCCTCGATCGACACTTGCCTTGAACTTAGCCCAAGCGACCTGAAACGCCTCAAACTCTCCCTCATCTGCGTCAAGAAAGTTCAAGTACACCAGTCCATTTTTCACCGCTTTGAATAGCTCAGGGGTCCAATCTTGAATGGAAAGAACCCCGGTCACCTCACGCTGTAAAACATCTCGAATATAAGCCAGTTCTGGATTCGATGATTCTGCAAGAATGGACTCTGATAGCTCCGTTGCTGATGAGTTGGCTGGATCATACGACGCTATGTCATGAATCAGAACGCCTTCGTTGTTGTCTGGAGACTCAGAAGCTGCCACCGGAGAAGAACTAGACAGTAGATCAGGGGAGTCCGTGGTCTCATTTTCAGAGTGTCCCTCATCAGGAACGACACTTACGGGAGCATCTAGAGGGCGATCGCCATGAGGCAAATCCACCTGATTTGACACCTTCGTCTCTGTATCTGCTGAAGCTATGGGGGTACTGCCCCCAAAATCATTATCCAGCACATGCTTTAACTGCTCTAGGAGGAAAGCAGCATCGCGATGTGTTTTGAGAAATGCCTGATTATGAATAATCCATTCTCGGATCGGGGTAGGAATATTATTTGCCTGTGCATCACGCATGACGGCTTCAAGACTATGAATATCCAGAACCGATAGCAAATCTTGAACGATCATCTGGGCAGTATTTTCAGAAGAAAAATAGCCCCCTGTCTCAACAACCGTCAGTTGAATAGAGGCGATCGCCCGGTTCAATTCGTATTTCCATGTCGACACACGGTCTGAATCATCGCGCAACCGAATCGCCTGATTCAAATGCTCTATCGCACGATGAAACTTTGGTTCAGCTGTATCTTTGTAAGCAAATGCAAGTTGAGCATGATATTCATGATTTCCAGGGTCAGTGCTGACCAGAGCCTCAAAAATCGGAATTGTCCTCTGGGTTCGAACCTTGAAAACATCAGATCGACTACTCATGCTACGAAACTCTCGTGTAATGCTAAAAATCTGTGTTCGTTCCTCCTTAGCTACATGCTGAATCCCATAGATGAGTTCCTCTAATTCAAGCGCAGAACTACCATCCTTAATATGGACATTTAACTGATCAAGCAAGCGTTGCCCTTCAAGCAGACGACGCTGAAGCTGAGCCACCTCTTTTTCAGCTACCTCTTTCTCCTCTTTCATCTCTTCAAAACGCCGCAAAAATTTATTGAGAGCGACGTTCATTAATGCCTTACCACCATACCCACCAATCATCCCCTTTGCTGCTGACATCACAAACGAAGAACCAGCAGATGCCTGGATTGAAGAGGTCAGAAACTCAAAAATAAATGCTCCAGCAATACCGAGCAAAATATCACCAAATAAACCCGCCTCAAAACTGTAACCATCCTCAGAAAATCTCGGCAATTCAACTATTCCATCCACAACAATCGTGTACAACACTCCTCCTAAAATGCCAGAGAAGGTAAGCACAAATACGCGCTGATCGATGATGCCCTGGTCTGAAAAGATCAGCAGCTTCGATGCCTTTTCACTCACAATCACAACATAGAAAAGACCAATAAGAATTCCCGTGAAAAACGTACGGTATACTCCAAGTCGTCTAAACATAAGAGGGCCTCTCCAAAATGTTGACAGTCAATCATGAGCGCATCAAATGACTTATCCAAAAATACGTTGGACTAACGTCCATAGGATTGATTTATGTCAGTCAATATAATGTAGTGTGGCGAAGGAGAAATAAGCTTGTGACATAGCTTATGGTTTTAGTTTTTCCTCTTCACTTGCGGGAAATCTTAATGATGTGACAGCCTACTTGAACTTTTTAGAATGAAACATGAATAGCATAACCCACAGCTAGCAAGCAGACTCCAGCATGTCATCTAGGATAGATTTACCCAAGATCTGTCAAAAGTGTAGACGATCGACCTGCATATCAATGCCCTCAAACACCCAATACGCAAAGCACACCACATGTTTAGAAACCAACACTAACAAGCCCCAAAAGATTCAGCGAAATCCTACGCTCCGCTCGTGCCAAATCGCTCTAAATTAGAGTATGGACATGTGTTCCATCCGAGTATGGTTAGGCTATTGCGCATGTGTCACCTGCTTCTAAGGAGCCTGGCGTGATTAAACTAAAAAAACAAAAACCTGGGGAGCGCCCCGGAAGGGCTCCCTAGGTTTTTAAAGTGAGTTTATTGATGCCTATCTATTTAGCAGCATAGCCATCAAGCCAGTGTCCTTACCTCACATGCTACCCAGGTTTTGCAATTTGGAGTCTCTGGAGAAAACAGTTGAATTATCCACTCACGCCTCTTTGGGCATCAGAACAATCTGAAGAACTGTACGGTGTCAAGCGCTGGGGCAACGGCTACTTTGGCATTTCTGATGATGGCAAAGTAACCGTCAAAACCCCTAACGCGGAAGTCGCCTTACTCGACATCATAGAAGGGATGGTCGAGCGGGACTTACAAATGCCAGTGCTGTTACGCATCGAAAATATTCTTGATGCTCAGATTGTCAGATTGAACGAAGCATTTCGGAAGGCTATTGCAGAGACGGGATATCAAAATCAGTACCGGGGCGTATACCCAATCAAGGTCAATCAACAAGCTCAGGTGGTTGAAGAAATTGCTGCCTTCGGTGCTCGTTATCAGCATGGATTTGAAGTTGGCAGCAAAGCAGAAATGATTGCCGTACTGTCGACGCTCGAAGAACCTGGCAGCCTGATTATTTGCAATGGTTATAAAGATGAAGAGTTTATCGAACTAGGGCTACAAGCCATTAAGCTTGGGTTTCACTGCTTTTTTGTCATCGAAACCCCTACCGAAACACCCATCATTATCCAACGGAGCAAAGCACTCGGTGTTGAACCCAGCATCGGAGTCAGAGCCAAAACAACATCCAGAGTCAGTGGTCATTGGAATTCAACTAGCGGCGATCGCAGCGTATTTGGCCTTAGTTCTAGCCAGATTATTCAAGTGGTCGATCTATTGAAACAAGAAGGTATGTTGCATTGCCTTCAATTGCTGCATTGCCACCTCGGCTCCCAAATACCAAACATCCAAGAAATTCGCAGTGGGGTTGTTGAGGCATGCCGATACTATGCCGATCTTGTCAAAGAAGGAGCGCCTCTTTCTCACATCGATTTAGGAGGAGGACTAGCTGTTGATTACACTGGCTCTCAAATCAATAACGACCAAAGCCGTAACTACAGCTTAGATGAGTACTGTGCTGATGTCGTCGATGCTTTAAAAGAAACCCTCGACACCTATCAAATCCCCCACCCGGTTATCATCACCGAGTCAGGACGCGTCATTGTCGCCTATGCATCCGTCTTATTATTCAACGTACTCGATACAAGCACCTTTCACCCGTTAGAAATTAAAGCTGCCGAAGATCACGAGCATCCTCTCCTTAGTCATATGAGAGAAATTTTGACGTATCTAAAACCCAAACGGGTTCAAGAATGCTACAACGACGCTCTTTTTTACCGCGATGAAGTGCGAGAACTATTCAAACGAGGTCAAATCAATTTGCGTGTACGTTCAGTCGCAGAAAACCTCTACCTCGATATCCTGCACCGCATTGCTGATGTACTCACCACAATGGATCGAGTTCCACCCGACTTAGAAGGACTCAAGTTATCCCTCGCCGATATTTATTACGGCAACTTCAGCCTGTTTCAATCTCTGCCTGATGTATGGGCTATTGATCAAGTATTTCCCGTGATGCCACTCCATCGGCTCAACGAACAACCAAGCCGAGATGCCATCCTTGCAGACATTACCTGTGATTGCGATGGGAAGATCGATCGCTTTATTCAGAATCATGACATCGCTGATACGCTACCCGTTCATCCCATTCAAGTTGGAGAAGAATACTATCTAGGTGTTTTTCTGGTCGGTGCATATCAAGAAACGTTGGGCGACTTACACAATCTCTTTGGCGACACAAATGTCGTCAGTGTTCGTCTTAATGAAGACAGGAGTTTTGACTTTGTCAAAGAAATGCACGGAGACACGATCGCCGACGTCCTTAGTTACGTGGAATATCAGCCTAAAGAAATCCAACTCCGCTATCGCAACATCGCTGAACAGGCCGTTAGAGAAGGGAGAATTTCTGCCAGCGAACGCCAACAAATGCTGAAAACCTTCAATGCTAGCTTGTGGGGATATACCTATTACGAGAAAGAGAACCATTAAAGATGATGAGATAAATACAGAGATCGTGAGGGAAAGCAGTGAGGAAATGATTGGGATAAATTGATGAGGAGAGAGACTAAGAAGATATGACACATCAGGGAATCAGGAGGCAATCATGGCAACAGTTTTAATTATTGGCGCAGGTGGAGTTGGCCAAGTCGTAACTCACAAATGCGCACAAGTACCAGAGGTTTTTTCCAAGATTGTGCTAGCTAGCCGAACTGAAGCCAAATGCCGGGCGATCGCCGCTCAAATCAACTCCCCCATCGAAACGGCCCAGGTCGATGCCGACAAAGTATCAGAGCTAGTTTCACTCATTCGTTCCGTCAAACCACAATTGGTTATCAACGTTGCACTTCCCTACCAGGATCTCACCATCATGGATGCATGCCTTGAAACAGGCGTACATTACATGGACACCGCAAATTATGAACCTCTCGACACCGCCAAATTTGAATACAAATGGCAATGGGTTTACCAGGATAGATTTAAAAACGCTGGCTTGATGGCGTTACTCGGCTCTGGTTTTGACCCAGGAGTTACGAATATATTCACAGCCTATGCAGCCAAACACTTCTTCGACGAAATCCATACCCTGAATATTATTGATGTCAACGGAGGTGATCACGGCTACCCTTTCGCCACCAACTTCAATCCTGAAATCAACATTCGTGAAGTCACTGCTGAAAGCCAGCATTGGGAAAATGGCGCATTTGTAACGACGCCAGCCATGTCCCTCAATCAGAAATTTACTTGCCCTGAGAACGTCGGCCAATACACTATCTACCGAATGTATCACGAAGAACTCGAATCACTCACGAAGCACTATTCAACCCTTAAAAAAGCGCAATTCTGGATGAGCTTTAGCGAAAACTATCTTAAGCATTTAGAGGTCTTAGGAAATGTTGGCATGACCAGCATTGAACCAATCGAGTTTCAAGGACAACAGATCATCCCTCTTCAGTTCTTAAAGGCTCTCTTACCTGACCCCTCATCTCTGGGGCCAAGAACCAAGGGAAAAACATGTATCGGATGCATCGTCAGCGGTATCAAAGACAGACAGCCGAAAACGATTTATATCTATAATATCTGCGACCATGAAGCGTGCTATGAAGAAGTACAATCCCAGGCAATTTCATACACTACAGGAGTTCCAGCAATGATTGGAGCCAAGATGATATTAGAAGGTACTTGGTTGAAACCCGGTGTTTGGAACGTCGAGCAATTAGACCCTGATCCATTTATGGCCGCCCTCCATCAACATGGGCTACCGTGGAGCGTCATCGAAGAACCCGGTTTTAGTTTGAAGTAGAGATAAAGTTGGCTCCTCTCACTAATAAACTTTCCGTGCAGTTTCCGATAAAAACCAGAATGATAAAAGCTAGAGGCCACATATCGTAAACATAGCATTGTCGGTGAACTGGGTGCTCATCTTTTCCCCACCTGACAACGGTCTCTGAACCACAGTGAGGGCAGCACACGCCGTTATGCCAACGATGCTGACGAATAAGTTCATAGCATTTGGCGATAACGTCTACTGAGTGTTTGAACCTCAGTAACAATCCACACTCATGGGAACAGATTGAACCGCCGAAACTATCAAACCGATGAAATTATAGTCTTCACTACCCTTCATAATCTGTGGACATGGCTGCTTTCGCGGAACGACTATCAGCGCTCAGTCTCCGATAGAAGATATGAGTTTTCCCTAGATGAACACAGATTACGTTAATTTTTGTAGGATTTCTTCTCCTAAAGGGCGATCGCCCTCACGATTCCTACATACTTCCTGATACTGTAAAAATGCAAGAACTACACTGCTTTTTTGGTGTTCAATTTTCTAATTTTCTAGTAATCTTCCGTGGGTTGCTATGCACATTCTTCACGGTACCTGGATTCCTCAATCAGGAGATGCATTCATTCGATCAGGAATGTTCTACCTATGGGTCGAAACATCCGAACCAGCACGCTCCCGTCACCCTAAGCAACACCACCCACGACAGCTCCCAATAGAGGATCTGGCTGCGCTGTTATCCAATGACCTCGGCATCAAACCTCCGGACTATCGCACTCTCGAAGACTTAATCGAACCTCGCTACTTTGTGTTGCCAACGATTGACAATGAACCCTTACCCTCTCTGGAACTATCTCGTTATTTAGAACAAGAATTACCCGAGTCCTTTGAATTTCAATGTTGGCAGGTAGACTGCTACCCCACGCTAACGTCAATAAAGACAGGCAGCTATGGCACGGAACAGGTGAATGGCATCGTTCCGCTGTTGAATGATCTCCACTTCATTGCATTGCACAACTTAACCGACGTTCAACTAGGCGCAGACCTGCTGTTCTGGTTCCATTTCACACAAGCGCTAAAACGCATTGTTTTCAAAGACCAATACATTCCGGCGCTGAAATATCAGAAGCTAGCCCCTCCCAAATCAACGAACTCAAAGGAGAATTCAAAGCGCAAGAAAACATCCACGTCTTCTTCAGGTTCCTCTGCAGACAAGTTTCAAGTCTATCCGGGGTGGGAGTTTATCGGTGAAGAATACAAAAACACTCTCCAGCAATATGTGGACTACATGCCACTCGTGTGCGCAGCGGGCTTCGCAGAACCACCCAAAACACTGGAATTTTACGATCGCCCTTCCTTACTCCGTCATTTTTCTGAGTGCTGGCTAACAGATATCGTCACCCACACCCCCATCACCCAAGCCATTAAGAAATCCATGGATGGCTCGATTCTAGACGGATGTTTGCATCCCAGTCCGTGGCCTCAGTCTGCTGGGCTAGAGCAATATCAACAATGGCAAGCATGGCGCGATCGCATCATTCGAACTCAGACTGATCAGCCGTTTCACCTATACTTTCACCTCCAAGATCCGCCCAAACCCAGCGATGCCTGGCAACTCCAGTTTCAAGTTGCACCAAAGCATGATCCATCCCTACGAGTCTCTCTTGATGACTACTGGCGCATGCGTCCTCAACAAAAAGAGCAAGTCAAGCAACAGTTGGGCGAAGCCTTTGAGCAAAATTTACTGATGAATCTGGGCTATGCCGCTCGGATGTATCCATCACTCTGGCGTGGATTAGACACGGATCAGCCTATTGGCATCACCATGCAGTTGGATGCTGCATTCACCTTTCTGAAAGAGTCAGCATGGGTACTGGAAAATGCTGGGTATAAAGTCATTGTGCCGGCATGGTGGACACCCAAAGGCCGACAGCGGGCAAAAGTTCGACTGAAGGCACGAGGCAAATCTCTGGGGGGAAACGATAAAAGCAAGAGCTATTTTTCGTTTGAAAACCTAGTGGAATATCAGTACGAACTGGCAATTGGCAACAACAACGTCACCGAACAAGAATGGAATCAATTGGTGAATGCCAAAACACCACTCGTTCAGTTTCGCGGCCAGTGGATGGAGTTAGACCAAGACAAAATGCAGCAAATGCTGGAGTTTTGGAAGACTCAGCAACAGGAAAATCCAGAACTATCATTGCTGGATTTTATGAAACTAACGGCTGGTAGTGAGGATGATGCGTTAGAAGTCGAATGCGATCGCCAAGATGCACTGGCAGACATGCTCGCTAAACTCAGCAACAAACAGCAGTTTCAGCCTGTCGATGATCCCGCCACGTTCCAAGGAACGCTCAGAGAATATCAAAAACGCGGTGTCTCCTGGCTCCAATATTTAGAAGAGCTTGGGCTTAACGGATGCCTTGCCGATGATATGGGTCTCGGAAAAACCGTCCAAGTCATTGCTCGTCTCGTACAAGAACGGGAACTAGCCCAGCAACAACACAACAACAACCTTCCACCCACGCTCCTGATCGCCCCAACCTCCGTTGTCGGCAACTGGTTCCACGAAATTCATAAATTCGCCCCTCACATCACCGCCACCGTCCATCATGGGAGCGATCGCGCCAAAGACTCTAAACCGTTCAAACAAGCCTGTCTCAAGCACGACATCATCATCACCTCATTTGCCTTGGCTCGCAAAGATGCCAAGCTCTTCAACAGCATTCAGTGGCATCGCATTGTGCTCGACGAAGCACAAAATATCAAAAATCCCAAAGCAGCGCTCACAAAATCCATTCTCAAGCTCTCTGCCCCTCATCGCCTCGCCCTCACAGGAACGCCCATTGAGAATCGCCTGTTGGATCTCTGGTCTATCTTCAATTTTCTCAATCCAGGCTATCTAGGGACTCAAACTCAGTTCCGTCGAAGCTTCGAACTCCCTATCCAAAAAAATAACGATCGTCGTCAATCGACCACCCTTAGAAAACTTGTAGAACCCTTCATTCTGCGGCGCGTCAAAACCGATCAATCCATCATCAAAGACCTCCCTGACAAAGTCGAACAAAAACTATTTTGCAATCTCACCAAGGAACAGGCATCGCTCTATGAAGCCGTGGTCAAAGATGTCGAAGAAAAATTACAAGCAGTCGAAGGGATACAGCGCAAGGGATTGATACTTAGCACGCTAACCAAATTGAAACAGGTTTGCAACCATCCCAGACAATTTTTGCAAGACGATAGTGACTTTACACCCGAGCGATCGCACAAATTGACTCGCCTCACAGAAATGGTCGAAGAGGCCATGGACAAAGGAGAGAGCTTGCTTGTCTTTACCCAATTCACAGAACTCGGAGCAGCCCTCGAAAAATACCTACGCCAGACCTGCCACTACAACACCTACTACCTCCATGGAGGCACATCTCGAAAAAAGCGTGAAACCATGATTACAGAATTTCAAGATCCAGAAACCGATCCATCTGTGTTCGTACTATCCCTCAAAGCTGGTGGCGTCGGCATTACACTCACCAAAGCCAACCATGTGTTCCATTTCGATCGCTGGTGGAATCCTTCTGTCGAAGGCCAAGCGACCGATCGAGCCTTTCGGATTGGGCAGAAAAAGAATGTGTTTGTTCATAAGTTTGTTGCCATCGGCACCCTCGAAGAACGCATCGATCAAATGATTGAAGATAAGAAAAAGCTCGCTGGATCGATTGTGGGTTCAGATGAGTCCTGGCTCACGGAACTCGATAATGACGCGTTTAGACAGCTCATTTCGTTAAACAAGACTGCCATCATGGAGTAGTGGAGCATTACTAATGAGTCAATTTAGCCGGACGTGGTGGGGACAAAAATTCATCCACGCCATCGAAAAAATCACCGATGCAGGCCGTCTCAGCCGAGGGCGTTCCTATGCCAGAGGCAACAAGGTCAAAAGTTTTGAGATTCAACAGGGCTGCATCACTGCTCAGGTGAGAGGATCGATCAATCCCTACTTCGGCGTTCATAAGGAACCGCTCTACCATATCACCATTGAGTTTCAACCCATCAGTGCGGCAAAGTGGTCAGCGGCGATCGCCCTCATCGCATCCAAAGCCAGCCTCATTTCTCGACTGTTGCTCAACGAAATCCCCGACAACATCGAAGCCTCGTTCAAACAATTGAATCTCACTCTCTTACCAGGAAGCACAAAAGATTTTAGCGCAAGCTGTTCATGCCCAGACTGGAGCAACCCCTGCAAACATATCGCCGGAGTTTATTATCTAGTCGCAGCAGAACTAGACAACGATCCATTCCTACTATTTGAACTCCGAGGCTTGTCACGGGAAAAACTACAACAGGAGCTATCAAAATCTCCGCTCGGCCAAGCCCTCTCAGCAGAACTCCAGCTAGAAAAGCAGCCGCCTGCAGCAGTCACGTCTTACCACACTCCCCCAGAAACCTTGCCCGCTAGCACCGGCATATCAATGAGAGACTTCTGGCACAGCGCAAAGCGTTTACCACAAACAATGGAACCCCTACCCAATGTCCTGGTGTCAGGCATTCCCATCAAAAAACAAGGCGACTTTCCAGCCTTTTGGAATCGCGGCAACTCCTTTTTGGAGGTCATGGAAACTCTCTATCAACAGGTCAAAGCCAAAGGTAAACTATAAGGTACTGATAGATTTAGAGAGTCACTCTCTCCCAGCTCTGACAACGATCACCTCCCTTCTTAGAGGATAAATTCATGAGTTCAGGCGAGCACCTCGTGCAAATGGCAGAAGACGAATTAACTCAATACAGCACAGAAGCTCGAAAGATCGAAAAATTGCGACGCAAATTCAGCTTCGCCGTTCCCTATGCTCAACAACAAGCTGTCCGTGATGAGCTTGAAGCAGAGATGCCCAAAAACATTATCGCCAAGATCGTAGAAGAGAATCGTCAAACCGCTGCTCTCCCATTTTGGGGAATTGGTGGACTCGGACTCCTTCTAGGAATTTCAGGACAACAACCCCTTGACTTTATTGCCACCGGGATCGGCTTCTATTTTGCCTTTCAAGTCCAAAAATGGGGCTGGAAGCTGGAAGCAAAACGTCTCGTTATCAAAACCTTAGACGCGATTAAAGCTAGTGTAGAAACCGAGCGAGCAAAGGCCAATACGTAAGTCACGGATCCTTAGTAGTGCAGAAAAGTCTTGAAACCCTTATTTTCTCGTTGTTTTTGTCCGAGTGTCAAGCATCAAACTCCGTCACTTTAGCAAACTCAATGCGACACTCCCTTAGTGGTGCAGAAAACTTTTTTGAGTCTCACAATGAACAACTTAGATGTTCAAAATAGTGGCTGTAACCCATTGCCTTCGTGCGATTTTTGCAAAAATCTCAAGATCCTCGGTTTGTTAAGAGCTCTTTATTCAAAGGGGTTTAAGGAGTTTTCTGCACCACCAAGGGCAGGCTGCATTCAGTACGACCTTCATGAGGACAATGAAAACCCAGCCCACTTCGTTTTCTACGAAAACTGGGAAT
>JBCCWF010000149.1:0-13170 GCA_039194035.1 Cyanobacteria bacterium P01_E01_bin.6
AGTAGGCCTGACCAGCCAACAAAGACAAATCTGTCGCGCTTCAGCCAGTCATCGAGGACGTCGAACCATCCTCGGGTGGCTTGCGCACGTCCCATTGCTACGGTCATAGCGTAGATCTCCAACTAGATAACGTACGAATAATTTCTCACACCTGAGCATTTCAAAAACTATAAATGACGACTCAATGTGTGAATTTTATTTACAGTCCTTAATTATTCTATCAGTAAACTCTATAGAACTGAAATGACCCACTCAATTCAACTGAGGCTTGAAACATAATAATGGCAAGTGCTTAGAAGCATTCAATTGAGTTTTAAGGTCGTTCTACTTAATTCTAATAATTCTTGAGTTTAATATTTTCTTTATATTTTTCCCTGTTTATGGCTGGTTCGATACAGCTATCCATTCTTTAACGACTGCCCTTGGAATGCTTAACTCTAATTGTTCTATAGGGTGCGACGCTTCGTCTAGCGAACCTCCCGATACGGTGCGAGTCGTGGGTATTGCTGGAATTGTGAGTCGCAGAGGCGTTGCGGATTGAAGCTGATTGATCACATCCTCCAACTGATATTGAGCAACATTCGGCTGGGGGAGGAGGCCATTTTTGAAGATTAGGGATGATACATCTTTTAGCATCATGGTCTGCCCAGATGAGGTAGCGACAATCATAGGGCGAGCTCGATCGATTGCGATCGCTCCTGGAAACCCCACAAGCCTCAGAAACAGGCCATCACTGTTGCCATTTTGAGTGTTTTTGAAGGCGATCGCCTGCCAGCTGTAACCTCTGGCATCTTTTACAGTCCGAAGAGACTTGTCGAGGATAAAGCTGTCGGGTAATTGTTCTTGAATGACACGTGCAGAGGCAGGGGGGGATTCAAGAACAGTCCATCCCATTGTGATGAGTAGTAGCAACATCCCAACAATCATCCATTGAGTGAACCAGTGTTGGAGTTGTCTAGCCATGCAAGAACCTGAGTCGATGTCTGAGTATAAAGATTTCTATTAACTACTCTATCGTCCCTGTGTTTCTGCGAAGCGCCAAACCATCGATGAGACTGAGTAGGGTGCTGACCTGAGTAGATAGTCTCAGTCTCATCGATGGTTTGGCGTTATTAAAATAAAAATTCAAAAACCTGGGGAGCGCCCGCGCAGCGGGCGGCACAGGATTGAGGGTTTTGGCTTTAATGACGTCCAGGTGCTTACCCAACATAAAAATCCCTTAATGTTGCAGTTGTTTAAATTCAACCGAACATTAAGGGACTAGTTGTACGAGTGACGAATTGAGGAATCCAGCTGATGAAAAAAGAATACTAACTGAGTGATCAATAACTGAGCGATCGCATTTACGCGTTTTTATGCCGCGCTAACCGCGCTTAACGCTGGCTCTACAAGAAGAGTGATATTGCTAATGCCAACGACTCGAACTTCATCTCCAGGATTGAGTGCAGCACCACACTCACATTGAGCAGGCCACCATGTTGCTTGGTACTTAACACGCCCTGGACAACCTGGGAAAATAGCCTTCGCAACAACAGCCAAATCAGATCCAGCTGAAAACTTTTTGATCGTTGCGACTTTCTTCTTGCCAGTTGCAGGCGTTCTGCTGTTGGTAGAAGAAACCCATATTCCTTGAGCCGACTTATGTTGACGAAGCCCTAAGCCAAACATTGTAGAGACCTCTCACTATTGATATCGAGTTATATGCTAAGCATCTAGCTTTTGGCTGATTTTTTCCAGATCACATTGAGATCAGTGTGATGAGGTGATGTGTGGTCAGTGATGTCTTCTCTTAAATACTGCTAGGTGTTGACTTCCCGAGACGTGAGGTGTTTAATCTGTGGGTTCAAACACCAGACGGCTAATCCGTGATAATTTCCCTGAATGTATGATTCTTCGTGATAAAAAACACATCACAAGGCTCTAAGATTTTGAAGGGGCTGTCGCCTCCAACACGTCACGTGTTGTTTTAGGTCATTTGATCTATGAAAGTGTTTGTAGTGAACTCAGTGGTCGGTTGTTCAAAAAAGTGTTGTTTACGATCTTGACTACAACCCATTTGGGATTGCTATATAGTGAGTGATAACTGATACAAAACTGATCTTGACGACAGTTGAAAACAGATGGGCTTGAGATCTGGAGTGCATCTATGCCGACGTTAATTGCTTCCCCGAAGGGGTTAGAGCGGATTCACCAGGCTCGACGTGAAAAAGACTGGGGATGGAGTACAGATGATGATGATCGGTGCCTATTGACGGCGAGTCAGTTTATCGATGGCAGTCGTTTTTATGAACCAGGTGGCCCCTATGCAAATGGGATTTCAGGGGGTACTTGGAAGCGATTTCTAGGTGGGCGCCATCCCATTCGGGCAACAGCATTTAAGGCCTATTGCCAGGCCCTTGGACTTCAATGGCCGGAAATTATTATCCGAGATAATGCACCGACAGATTCACGTTACCAAAATTGGGGAGAAGCGCCAGAAGTATCGGGTTTTTGTGGGCGATCGCCCGAACTGGATCAGCTCAAGACCTGGATTGCGGTTGATCAATGCCGATTGATTGGCCTATCGGGGATGGCCGGTATTGGCAAGACATCTCTCGTGGTCAAAGCCGCTGAAGCAATTCAAGGTAAGTTTGACGCACTGATCTACCGTTCTCTTCAAGGTGCGCCTCTTCCATCTGAATTGTTGAGCGAACTTACGGATATTTTGATGACCTTATCCAATAGTTCGTCCAGTGATGATACGGACACTCCTACCTCATCGATATCAGAATCGATGGAGACCCATCTATCAAGCCTGATGGATTGTTTGCGCGATCGCCATTGCTTGCTGATTCTGGATGATGTGGAAACAGTACTGCAAAGGGGAGAGTTGGTCGGGCAATATCGCCGTGGATATGAAGGGTATAACGCTGTTCTAAGACGGATCGGCACCGAGCGCCACCAAAGTTGCCTGGTGCTCGTGAGCAGAGAGCACCCCCGTGAAGTATCGACATTTGCAAGTGCTGAAAATGTGGTGCGTGAGCTGAATCTATCAGGGATGTCGATGGCTGATGGCAAGGTGTTTTTGGAGTCTACAGGACTCGTCAAACGGGGCAGCACATTCGACGCATTAATTCAGCGATATCGAGGCAATCCATCGGCTCTGCGCGTGGTGTCAAAACTCGTGCAAGAGTTTTTTGGAGGAGATGTGATTCAGTTTATGAGTCAGAGTACAGTGTTTGTCACTGACGTGGTGACCGAACTCTTGGCTCAGCAGATTGAGCGATTGTCAGATCTCGAAAGTGAGGTGATGTATTGGTTGGCGATCGCCTGTCAGCCGATTTCCCTAAGCGAACTGAAAAGCAAGCTATGGCGATCCGTGTCAACCACTGATCTGCTCAGTGCTCTCCAGTCTTTGCAACGGCGATCGCTGATTGAAAAAGACTCCAGCAGTGAAGGCAGTGAGGCAATTTTCACGCTACAGCCTGTTGTCATGAAGTTTGTTACTACCCAATTTATTCACCGCACCTGCAAAGATGTCCAACGGTTGCTCAAAAATCAGCAACTTGAGCACTTGGGATTGCTCAGAAGTCATACCCTTGTGAGTGACCGGGGCGACCCAGATGATTTGCAAACGATTCAAGTCCGTACCATTCTCAACCGAGTGTGCGATCGCCTCTACGAAATCATCCATCCTGATGAGCTCCAGTCGTGCTTCCAAGGAGTTATGGATATGACCCAAGGACAGCCCCGACAGGCGATCGGATATGCCGAACAAAATATAAAAACGCTGCTCAAGTCTCCCTAAGCAGCAATTTTAATATTGTCCAACAATGCTCATTGGCAGAATCGAACAGGCTGTTGCTTTCATACAGGTTGTTGCCATGACTTGGCAAACGTCTCAAAATGGAAACGAAGAAATGAGAGTTTGCGGTGCGCAACGCGCGCCACAAACCCTGGTTCCTCTAGAAACTTTGCTAAGTCATGTTGTTGCCTTCCTAGGGCAAGAAGCTTAGGGAGAATCGAATCAGTCAGCCTTCCCGAAGCTCCCTACCGTTTAAGACAATTGAGCAAGTGAACGGCCGTTATTTCCACCCAGCGCGATCAGAAATTTGCAACACTTCTGCGTTATTGCTGCCGTAGGCCGAAACATTAACAGCATCGACCTTGAAATCGCCTAAGGCAGACACCACATCGTCAATTTTGACACCATCAACAACAGGATATTCATTATTGCCTTCGGCAAATATCTCTTGAGCTTCAGGGGTCGTCAGATATTCTAAAAACGCGACGGCATTGTCATAGTTGGGTGCATAGGCAACAATACCAGCACCGCTAATGTTAACGTGGGTGCCGCGATCGCCCTGGTTTGGAAAGAAAATTCCCACCTGCGCCGCAATCTCTTGATCAGCAGCATCGTCAGATTTGGCTAATCGTGCCCAATAGTAATGATTTGCAACAGCAACATCACATTGGCCCGCAGCGACTGCCTTGATTTGATCCGTGTCTCCTCCTTCGGGTTCACGAGCCAAATTTCTGACCAACCCCGAGACCCATGCTTCTGCTGCTTCAACTCCGATAGACTCGACCATTGAACCGACAAGAGATTGGTTGTAGATGTTGCTAGAACTGCGAATGCAGACGCGTCCTGCCCATTGATCCTCTGCCAAATTTTCGTAGGTAGAAAGTTCAGACGGATCAACCACATCCCTGTTGTAAACCAGAACCCTTGCTCGTTGGGTGAGGCCAAACCACAGACCATCAGGATGACGCAAGTTTTCGGGAATGGCAGCGTCTAACGTGGGTGAGTCAACCGCCTGAAACAATCCTTTTTCCTCTGCCCGCCAAAGACGTCCAGCATCTACCGTCATCAACACATCTGCCGGGCTATTTTCCCCTTCACTCTCAATTCGACTGAGGAGCTCATCGGCCTCCGCTTCAATCAGATTAATCTCAATACCCGTTATATCCGTAAAGCCCTTATAGAGAGCATCATCTGTATCATAATGGCGCGAGGAATAGAGATTGAGTTCTCCGCTAGATGGAACGGCTGATGCATCCGTCGATGATTCAGAGGTGGTGTCTGTAGATACCTCGGCAGAACAACTCACAACAGCCATTGTTGTGAGGCCAGCCATTGCGGCTAAAAATCTTCGTTTCATTAGTTTCATAAATAGGTCATCTCCTTTCAATACTGTTGATCAATGACTCGACGTACAGCGTCGCTAGCACGCAAAATCTTACACACATCATCAAGGGCATCATGATCACCTGCTTTCTTATCAATTTTTTTGATCGTGTCAGTGGCTTCTCAAATCTTATTTAATGAGAATCATTCTGATGTAATCCCCGTATAGAACTATATTTTAATTGAAAATACTTGTCAATAAAGCACGCTCATTTTCTGCTAAAAGCTTCTCGGAAGCTTCTCTGAGAGGCTACATTCATTGATATCTGCTGTTTTGAACATCAGTGAACAGTTCCTCGTTCGACTCCGGTCACATTCGCGCTGTCGCGAAATGAATGCGTTTACGATGAGTGTTAATTGTTCACAAGTGCTTAGACGGTGCTCTGGGAGGATGCAGATCTGCGGTACATTGAAAGGCTGAACAACGTCCCTTTGCCTGGTTTTATCGCGTGTCCAACACCCCCAAACCGTCTCGCTCACTAGTCAATATTGCCGGTATTGTGGCGATCGCCACTCTGATCAGCAAGGTATTTGGTCTGGTTCGGCAGCAGGCCATCGCCGCTGCTTTTGGTGTTGGGCCGGCGGTGGATGCCTTCAGCTATGCCTATGTCATTCCAGGGTTTCTGTTAATTCTGTTGGGAGGCATCAACGGCCCGTTTCACAGTGCCATGGTGAGTGTCCTGGCAAAACGCGATCGCAAGGATGCGGCCGTTCTCGTTGAAACGATTACGACGCTGATTGGGGGCGCTTTGCTGCTCGTCTCAGTGCTGGTTTTTCTGAATGCTGACCCACTGATTCACCTGATTGGGCCTGGCTTGTCCCCAGAGACACGGGCGATCGCCGTGCAGCAACTCCGCATCATGTCCCCAATGGCAATGTTGGCGGGTCTGATTGGAATTGGGTTTGGCACGCTCAATTCCGCTGATCAATATTGGCTTCCGTCCATCAGTCCACTCCTCTCTAGCAGTACTGTGTTGATTGGACTTGGGGTTTTGGTGATGGTGCTCGGAGGAAACATCACAAATCCTCAGTATGCGATGGTTGGGGGCATTGTTTTGGCTGCTAGCACCCTGGGAGGAGCGGTCGTGCAGTGGCTAGTGCAGATTCCAGCCCAGTGGCGATCGGGATTGGGGAGACTTAGGCTGCGGTTCAACGTTAATGAACCCGGTGTAAAAGATGTCCTCAAAGTCATGGGGCCAGCAACCTTTGCGTCGGGCATGATGCAAATCAACGTCTACACCGATCTGTTTTTTGCATCCAGTATTCCTCAAGCTGCCGCCGCCCTCAACTATGCCAATCTTCTGGTGCAAACTCCACTGGGTATCATTTCCAGCGTTCTCTTAGTGCCCTTGCTCCCTGTCTTCTCTCGCCTTGCTGATCCAAGAGACTGGCCAGAACTCAAGGATCGCATTCGTCAGGGGCTCTTTCTAACTGCACTGACAATGTTGCCGCTGGGGGCACTCATGGTTGCGTTGGCCTTTCCCATTGTAAGGGTGGTGTATGAACGCTTTGCATTTGATGAAGACGCATCGGTTCTTGTCTCGTCAGTGCTCATTGCATATGGCGTTGGCATGTTTTTTTATCTAGGACGAGATGTTCTGGTGAGGGTGTTTTATGGGCTGGGTGATGCCGACACACCATTCAGAATCAGCGTCATTAATATTTTTCTCAATGCCGTTCTGGATTTTGTATTGATTCGATTCTTTGGGGTACCTGGGTTGGTGTTGGCGACGGTTGGCGTCAATCTTCTCTCGATGATTGCGCTGTTGTGGTGTCTCGATCGCAAATTGCATGGTTTGCCGTGGAGAACATGGGCAATGCCCATCATGCTGTTAACCGGAGGCAGTACGATCGCCGGATTGGTCTGCTGGGGAACCCGGCTAGGCGTCGAGGCCATATGGGGAACAGAGGGCTTTTTGATTCAACTGGTGAATATTGCGGTAGCGGGTGCTGTGGGACTGGCTGTGTTTGGGGCGATCGCCACACAACTTCATCTCCCCGAAGTCGCCATGCTAAGCGATCGCCTGCAACGACGATTGAGAAAATAGCCAAAGGAAAGCAAGGAAAGCATTGAGGCGTAGATCGTTAACACGATTAGCTGCGACCAATAACAGATAAACCGTCAACGATGATTGATGGTGTATAGCAGGCACCATTCCACTCCGCATCATTTCCGAGTTGAATCAGCTGCTTAAGAGCGTTGTAGACGTTGCCGGAAATCATCGTGTCTTTGACACGCCCCAACACGTTTCCATTTTGCACACGAAATCCTAAGTCAACATTGACTGAAAAATCGCCTGAGATGCCTGCACCACCCCCTAATATTTGGTCAATGATGATGCCATGATCCAGGGAAGCGATCAGATCGTCTAAGGATCTCGAACCTGGTTCAATCAGAAAATTGAAGAGCCCAGGAGTGGGGTAACTGCCCAGCCCTGGGCGAAATCCATTCCCGGTGGTGCCGCTACCCAGCGATCGCCCAGTTGTCATATCGGTGTAAAACAGCTGCAATTCTCCCTTGTCCACAAAGATAATGCGTTTCGTAGGAGTTCCTTCGTCGTCAAACGGACAGCTAAATGGGCCTTCGGATGGCTTTTGAGAAAACGTCAGTTCTTTTGCTGTGACGAGTTCACCAACGCGATCGCTCCAAGGCGAGGCTTGTTCAGATACACGTTTACCATTCAATGCAGACTGAACCGTTCCCCAAAGCATATCTGCGGCTTTAGAAGTAAACAAAATTGGCACATGTCCTTGTTGCGGCACAATGTTTTTCTCAGACCACTCAAGGCGCTGAATAATTTGATTCGCAACATGAACAGGATCAAGCGTTAATCGTTGTGTTTGCCCGTCTGAAACACTCAAAAAGTCATCTCCCCGAATTAATTCTGCGGAGATGTAGCAACTCAAGGTTGTATCGGTGTAACTACTATCTAGCCCGTTAGAGTTGATTAGCCGAGTGGTTTCTGCTTCGCATTCCCATTCAGCAGAACAAAGAACTTCTGGACAATAGTTGCGAATGAGGTCAATGGCGTTATTTCCCCAGTCAATCAGTGTTTCTATATCGACCTTTTGGCCCAAGTCTGGATAATCTGTCGCCACGCTGGATGCTAGTTCGACAGACTCTTGTTCGTTTAATTCGGTAAGCGCGATCGCCCGATCAACGAGGGCTTGAGGTGAGATATCCCCATAGGCAACTGCTAAGCCCGGGCGATGATCTCGCCAAATTCGCAGTGCGATTCCTTCCGATTGATTACTCTCAAGTTGTTTTAGCCGATTGGCTTCAAAAAATATGGGTCGAGCGCTTGATTCTGAGACAAGAACCTCAGCCGCTTCTGCCCCTGATTTATGGGCAATCTCAAGAAGCTGCTCCGGCAGAGAATCAGAATAAGAAGAATCAAGCACCATAATCCTCTAAAAGAGCTACCTGATAGAGCTTTTACACGCTATCGGAGGCATTGCCATTGCATCACATCAGAAACAAAGAATGGACAAGATCAAGATCGCATCGCTGGACAGCAGATAACCCTGCACAGTGAAAGAACGTGTTCTGTTCAATTTATATTCCTAACAACCCATCATCTGAGATTGTGGGTCTTTACGCTAGATTAAGTTCTGCCATCAGCCAAAATCCGGCAAAATTGTCCGCTTCTGGACTAGATTGAATGGCCAGAAAATGAACTCCTTGTGCAGCCTGTTTTGCAGTTTCAAATTGCTGCCCTTCTTTCAACAAATCACCTGTCGAGAGGTTGGCGAGAATCCATGCTTCACTGACACCAGTTTCTAAAATGAGTCTAGGAGGGGATGCTCCCTCCGCTCCCATCGTCTGAATAAACGCCAACTCCAGCCCAGACATCCATGCCGCAAGAGGATTAGATCGTGATGAAAAGATCAGGAGTCCTGGAATTGTGCTGTCCGTTGCAAGATTTAAAAGATTGAGGGGAAATGCGTCGCCAAAGCCAATATCCCATTCGGGCATCTCATCAAAGGCCGCCGCAGGCAAACTAACAAATGTCCACTTCTCACCTTCTAGGGCATCGGGCAATGGTTGAGGCACATTGAGGGGATAGGCAACCGATGGATTATTGCTGGCTTGATAATTCGGCATGGAAGGGTAGTCCTCAGCCATGCGATGTTGAAGCCATTGACATAAAGCTGGGGTTCGTCGACTCGCATAGGCTGCGATGCCAGCATCTTGGCAGCCTTTTACAATCATGTTGTTCATCTGTCGACGAAAAAATCGAATTCGATCAGGTGTGACAGATGATTGGTCAATGGCTTCTTGAATCGCTTGCTTCAGCCAAACAGAATTGACTTCTGTACTACTGCAAAATTTGGAATATCGAAACAAGGAATCTGTTGAGAATTGAACATTGGTCGGACTTTCGCAAATTAGAACCTCCCAACGTTTTTTGTTGTTGTCGTCTAAAACAGGGCGTGAGTAAAAGTCGAGTTCCCAAATTACAGGCATAGTCTACGCAACGGATTCTTACCATCCTCTAGTTTACGGTGGGACAGTCCTTTCTTACGTTGTAGATAGATCCTTCTGGCTGCAGATTGGACACATGACGTTGCAAAATTTACAAAGACATGAGGGATTGAGGCGCACTAAGCGCACCTCAATCCCTCATGTCTTTGTAGTGAATCTGAGAAGGCTGCCCAACCATTCAGTGATTACGAACTGAATGAAAACCATTCGATTTATTGATGCAATGCGTTAACAACGCCATAGGCATCGGGTGAGAGATAGCGTTGGGCTGCGTACTGGAGCATGTCAATGTCCAATATACGTATTCTTTCTGGATAGTTGAGTGCTGATGTGATGTCACCGGCGATCGCTTGATAATAGCCGTATAACCCAGCTCGATTACTCGGTGTCTCATTTCCAAAGACGTACCGATTAGCAACTAAAGTACGGACTCGGTTCAGCTCAGATTCTGCGACAAGCTGTTGCTGAATGTCTCGAATGTGCTGAATAATAGCGTCTTCCACAACAGGAATATTCTCCTGAGGTAATTGCGCTGAGATGTAAAACATTCCTTGCATTGCGAATGTCGTATTGCTTACGCTGATGCTGGAAACAAGTCTCCGGTCTTCCCGGAGATCTCGCACCATGCGAGATGTCCTTCCATGTCCCAAGATGGATGCCAGCACATCAAGAGCATAGGTGTCTTCAATCGAAAGGATTCCTGGTACTCGCCACATCAAGACAAGCCGTGCCTGTTGAAGCTTTTCATCGGTATAAGAGTGTCGAACAACTGACTTAAAGGGAGTTTCAGGAACAAATGACTCTCTTAAATCCGGTAATGAGTCAGCGTTCGGATGCCAGTCCAAGGCCGGAGATTCTGGACAGGCTGTCCCTGGTGCAGCCTGATCAAAACTATCAATAACAATTTCGCTAAGTTCTTCTTCAGGCAGATTACCAACAGCAACGGCGGTAATGGAAGATGGTTGATACCAAGTCTGATGAAATTCCCTCATTTGATCTGACGTGACAGTTTCAATGACGTCAGATGGCCCTAGCACAGGTCGCCGATAGGGCAACTGCTCAAATGCAGTTTCCATGGCGCGATAGAGCATCCGACGCGAAGGGTTGTCGTTTGCTCGGCGAATTTCTTCGAGAACCACAGACCGCTCTCGCTCAAATGCATCATCTGGAATGGCCGCATTCATCACCACATCAATCTGTAAGGGAGTCAGAGCTGCAAAATCTTGAGGTGCTGTCGTGATGTAGTAATAGGTGTAGTCTTGGCTCGTTGCGGCGTTGGTGATTGCTCCTCGTTGCTCGACCCGGTTCTCAAATTCACCGCTACGAAGTGTGTCAGTTCCCTTAAACACCATGTGTTCAAGAAAATGAGCCATTCCATTAATTGAATCTGGTTCAACTGTTGAGCCAACATTAAGCCAAAGGCTCAAATTGACTGCCTCGGTTTGCATCTGTTCTGTGATAACAGTCAACCCATTCGGCAATTTTCGTATTGTTGGTGTGTTGCTCGTTACTCTATCTTGATGATTTAGAGGTGACCCGATCAATCCTAATGTCATACACGGTTCCGAAATGACTCCGCCTTACTCCTTTATATCTTAGTCGTTACAAATTGAAAAACCACCGAGACTTCCAAGAAGTATTGAATTACAAAGGCTGATTCTTGGGCACTCTATTTTATTTTTTCAGAGAAAATAATGTGCCCTTTCAATCTATGTTAAGCGCAACGTATTGCCATTTGACTCCTGGCGTCCTTTACCAATCCCAAGAAGCATCGATTGTAGCTGCTATCGGAGATCGCACAACGCCAGATCGATGAGTAGAATGAAAACAGGATTGTAAAGGAATGTAAAAAGTCGTGTCCTCGCTTCACCATGTCAGCGCTTCTGAATATGATCGGGCGAACAGGCGATCGCCTCGAATTCTTGTTATTGGTGCTGGGATTGGTGGATTAACAGCCGCAGCCCTTCTTGCTCATCGAGGGTATTCAGTTTCAGTGTTTGATCAAGCAATCGTACCTGGTGGCTGTGCATCTACGTTTCGGCGCAAAGGATTTACGTTTGATGTGGGGGCGACGCAAGTTGCAGGCTTAGAGCCTGGGGGCATTCACTATCAAATTTTCAAAGAGCTAGAGATTGACGTGCCGGAGGCTCATCCGTGTGATCCTGGATGCGCGGTGTATCTGCCTGGGGAAACCAAGCCTATTCAGGTCTGGCGTGACCCAGTTCGATGGAAAGTAGAGCGGCAGCAACAGTTTCCGGGAAGCGAACCTTTTTGGCAGCTGATGAGTGATTTGTTTCGGTATAGTTGGGCATTTCAGTCTCGGGATCCGGTGCTGCCACCACGCAATCTATGGGATATATGGCAAATATTCAAGGCAGTGCGGCCTGGAACTCTGTTGACGGCGCCGTACCTCTTCTCGACTGTTGGTCAGGTGCTGAAGGGATATAGGTTGGCCGGCGATCGCCGGCTGAAAACGTTTCTAGACATGCAGCTGAAGCTGTATTCTCAGGTCAATGCGGATGAAACGGCTTTGCTGTATGCGGCAACGGCGTTAGGTGTCTCTCAAGCTCCCCAAGGGTTATTTCATCTAGACGGCAGTATGCAAGTGTTAAGCGATCGCTTAGTCGAATCGTTGGAGCGAGACGGAGGGACGCTGAGCATGCGTCATACCGTTGAGAAAATTCACCCAACGGCGTCTTACAGGGGCGATCGCTCAACGGCTAAGCCACCATTTCAGGTCACGCTGCGGAATCAGCGAACCGGAGCCTGCTGGGAAGAAGAAGCAGATCATGTGGTTGCGAACGTTACGGTGCACGATCTGATGCGATTGCTGGGTGATGCTGCACCCCAGGGATATCAGAAACGGGTCGATAAATTACCTGATGCCTCGGGTGCATTTGTGGTGTATCTAGGTGTCACGAACGAGGCAATTCCTGAGGGCTGTCCGCCTCATCTGCAATTTCTCTACGACTACGATGGACCGATTGGTGAAAATAACTCATTGTTTGTCTCGGTGAGTCGCCCTGAAGATGGCCGTGCACCCAATGGTCATGCCACGATTGTCGCATCTACGTTTACTGACTTACGGGCTTGGTGGCATGGTGAGGACTACGCCACGATTAAGCAGCGCTATCTGGATGAGGCGATCGCCCGCTTAGGGCAGTTTTTTAAGCTGACAGATGAAACGATCATGCATGTCGAAGCAGCAACGCCCCGAACGTTTGCACAATATACTGCTCGTGATCGAGGTGCTGTTGGGGGAATTAGCCAGCGGATTTCAACGTTTGGCCCCTTTGGTTTTGCTAATCGAACCCCCATTCCTGGTTTGTGGATGGTGGGTGACTGCGTTCATCCAGGTGAAGGAACGGCAGGCGTGAGCTATTCAGCGGCAACAGTGGTACGCCAGATTGAACAACTTCGCTAATGGATGTTGTTTCTTAAAACTAAACCCAAATCATATTGGGACGTGTGGTTTTTGGGTGGGGGCGAGACAAAGCGGCCAGAGGTAGGTGGGTTG
>JBCCWF010000150.1:0-13115 GCA_039194035.1 Cyanobacteria bacterium P01_E01_bin.6
CCACTTCTTTTTTAAAAAATCCCTATCCAACATACCTGTATTTTTGTTTTTGGGGGTGGGGCCCCCCCCCCCACACCAACAACATATACCGGAGTGTTAGATTTTCTTTCCTTCTTAAAACGACTCATAGATAGAGAGCCTATTCGCGGTTCTCAAAAAAGCGCTTCATAAGATTCACAAGAACAACAAGCTCTACGGTGAAGCTTTCAAAGCCAACGTATACTTGAGCCGGAACTATACTTGAGCCGGAACCTTCTCACTACTGGAAATCAAACGCTCATAGGTTTCACGCATTTTGAGACCCACAAGAACTTGGAACAATCCTGTCCCGTTGTTTGTTCCTGGGTAGTCTTTATGCTTGAGCAACAACTCAGTCATTTCTCCATAGTGCTTGGTGGAGGTGTTACTTAAGTGATTTTCCAAGTAAATCATCTCGTCCAGACGATCGAACTGACCATCTACTTCCAGAATGGAGACACTATGGCCATAGAAAGAATCTGGGCCGTAGAACATGCGGATACCAGGGTATGAACAGGTCAACTTACGTCCGCATGGAATCCAGTCGATCGTTGATCCCTCGTCAAACAAGTAGACCGGCTCAAATCCTTCGACTTCATCTTTCTGAATGAGGCGAACTCGAAGAACCTTCCGTTCTGTATCGTCTGGAATTAGCTTCGTGGGGAGCACTTGAATGACGACATCAGCATATTGCTTTTGAACATCAATATATGCTTCGAAATCGGGGCGGCGAGCATTAATAGAGGCTAGTACGTCCTCATAGGTATGACCACGTTCGGCCATGTCACGCTGAATTTTCCAAGCGATCTTGACGTCGTCGCTGATATCAAGGTAGACGCTAAAGTCGAGGAGCGATCGCACCCGCTCATCGTACATGGGGTGTAACCCTTCAATGACCACAACATGATTAGGCTCGACGCGCTCAGGCGGGTCAAGTTCCCCCGTTTCGTGATTGTAGATTGGCTTATCAATGGCTTCGCCATCTTTCAGAGCCTTGATTTGCTCATACATAAGGTCGAAATTATTCGCCTTTGGGTTTAGAGCTGTTACACCAACTGCTTTACGTTGCTTACGGTCTAGGCTGTGATAATCATCCAAACAGATGACTGTCATGAACTCCTCACCGAATAGGTCAGCCAGACGACGTAAAAAAGTTGACTTACCACAACCCGAATCACCTGCAACACCAATTAAAACCACCCGATTCGGCTTACTCATTAGGCTCCCTCAATCAACACTCGCATACTATTAAAGAACATACATAATTCCGCAGTTTCCCAAGACTTGAGCCCTGAGAAGCCATAGGATTTAGAAATCGATTCCTCAAAGGATTATCCTCACTCCTCTGGCATACCCCAGCTTCCAGAGTTGGCCATTGCCCTATCCAATCGCCCACATTATCTGGAATTAGGTTAGCCCTTACACAAGGGCATTAAACCTGAAAATCAACAGCTAGCAGTAGAAATCACAGCTCTTCTGGGGGCGATCCTCAGCATCGAATAAGTATTTAGTACTAAAGATTACTGTCGATATTATCAGAAGCCGATCCCCGTCACAAGGTACAGCATATAGGTATTTGGTTCCCGATGGATCCTAAATATTAAGGAAATCTGGATTCACTAAATATAGTCGTCGAGGGCTAGAGTCCCCTCTCTCTATGGCGTAATGAGTTTTTGGCGATATCCAGTAGCCTATCCAAATGGCGTCGTCAACGTGCTCAATGTGAACTAAGAGAGAGTTAGGAGGTCTAAAGAATCAATAATCTTGCTGAACAGCAGTCTGAGCAAGCCACGTGTGCTGTGTCGATGACTAGTGCATGCTCTAATCTCGTAGGTATGAAGGGCGATCGCGCATCACACGGTCATTCATTCTGGTTCGGTACATCCGATGGCCTTGTCTAGGAGCGTTGTAACCATAGCGACCCTTCAGAATTCATTCAATTGAACTGCGGCGCAATGTTAGTCTATATACTAATTGCCAATAGTGTAGTCATATATTATCTGCTCGTTAAGTGTGAGAAGTTAGCCATCTCTCACTTAGAGGTAAGCCAGGGTTTCTATTCTTAACCTAGTGGGTTGGAATGAACTGGGCTCAGTCTAGTATGGGTCTCTCAAAAATGTAGACCGACATAGTAGTCACAGTGAGCATTAGGCTTCTACCGCTGACTTCTGTCAGAACGACAATTATGTCAGAGTCGCGCCTGAGCAACCTTAAAGCATGACTCAGCATTTGGTTAAATATTCGATGCACCTTAACGTGCTGTCTGTCCTACTTCTGAACATTCAAAATAGTCAATCAAGATATGTATAACTCGAGTGCAGCTGGTGGAAGTGTTACTAGCACGACATACGGAAGCCGACTTTTCATCTATGAAGTGGAAGGGTTCCGTCAAAATAGTTCCGATACCCCGATTCGACGTAGCGGTACTACGCTGATTACCGTTCCTTATGGCCGAATGGTTCAGGAAATGCGGCGAATCATGCGCATGGGTGGACGTATTGTTAGTATTCGCCCCATGGGTTCTGAGGGGGTAACTGGCGGAGCTTCTTTGCAACCTAACGTCGCAAGCTCACAAGAGGGTAAAAAATCCATGACTCAGGCCAAGGATAAGAAAAGTACGGATATTCCAGTGAATACCTATCGTCCTAAATCACCGCTGATTGGGAAATGTATGGAAAACTACTCCTTGGTGGATGAAGGCGGTGTTGGTATTGTTCAGCACATCACATTTGATGTTTCGGATAGCGATTTACGCTATTTAGAAGGTCAAAGTATTGGCATTATTCCCGAGGGAACAGACGATAAAGGAAAACCACACAAGCTTCGCCTTTACTCTATTGCGTCTACTCGCCATGGAGACAAGCTTGATGACGACACTGTTTCTCTCTGTGTTCGTCAGCTTGAGTATAAGCATCCTGAAACAGGAGAAACAATTCAAGGGGTTTGCTCTACTTATCTCTGCAACATGCCTGTTGGCTCTGATGTCAAGATTACAGGCCCAGTTGGTAAGGAGATGCTCTTGCCTGATGACGAAGATGCAAACATCATCATGATGGCTACTGGAACGGGTATTGCTCCGTTTAGAGCATATCTGTGGCGCATGTTTAAGGATCAGGAGCGAAACCTAAATCCTGAATACAACAATTTCAAGGGGCTAGCATGGCTTATCTTTGGTATTCCAAAGACTCCAAACATTCTTTACAAGGAAGATTTGGAAGCAATGCAAAATAATTATCCTGACAACTTCCGATTAACCTACGCGATTAGTCGTGAGCAGCAGAATAAGGACGGAGGTCGAATGTATATTCAGCATCGTGTTGCTGAGTATGCAACTGAGCTATGGAATTTGATCAAGGATGAGAAGACCCATACCTATATTTGTGGTCTTAAAGGCATGGAAGACGGTATTGACGAGGCTCTTGCTGCTGAAGCAGCCAAAGAGGGCATCGATTGGAAAGACTATCAGCGTGCTATGAAGAAAGCTCATCGTTGGCATGTTGAGACTTACTAAACCTCGTCTAAATTTCGTCTAGCTTGGGAACTGTAGTTCTCTCTGTGAGGAAACTACGGTTCCCAATATAGTGTTGGTGTTTAGTTGTCGGATTGATTGATTACAAGTTACAAGTCTAAATCGATCTAAAACATGATTGGCCGGGGTAGACATCTACCCCGGCCAATCATGTTTTAGATTTGGCAAAGATGTTTGTTATCGCTCGATGGCATCGAGAATTGCTTGTGCACCCTGCGAACGGAGTTTCTTGGCCAATTCAGTACCCATCTGAACTGCATCAGTTCCGCTACCTGTCATGGTGTCTTTGATGACAGTTTGTCCATCTAAGCTTGCAACAAGTCCGGTTAAGGTCAAGCGATCGCCCTCTAGCAATGTGTTGACGCCAATGGGAACTTGACAGCCTCCTTCTAGCTCACGTAGGAATGCGCGCTCAGCATGGCACCGAATTGCGGTGGGTTCGTGTTCCAGGGTTTTTAGAATCGCTAAGATTTCGCTATCTGCGTCACGACACTCAATGCCTAATGCACCTTGCCCCACTGCATGCAACGAAATTTCCGGGGGTAAGATTTGGCTAATGCGATCGCCAAAATTCATCCGCTTTAGGCCTGCAACAGCCAGAATAATCGCATCGTACTCTCCGCTATCTAGCTTTTTCAGACGGGTATTGAGATTGCCTCTCACATCTTTGAATACGAGATGAGGGTAATGATGTCGGAGCTGTGCTAACCGTCGAAGAGATGACGTGCCAACAATCGTTCCATCGGGCAGATCTCCAATCAGCTTGCCATGATGCTTTTCATGAAGCACCAACGCATCAGCAGGATCTTCGCGTTCTGTCACACAACCCAACATCAACCCGTCAGGTAGTCGAGTCGGCAAATCCTTAAGCGAGTGGACAGCAAAGTCTGTTTCACCCTGAAGCATGGAGTCTTCGAGTTCTTTTGTGAACAACCCTTTATCTCCAATTTTTGCTAAGGCAACATCCAGCACTTTGTCGCCATGGGTGCTCATGGTGTGCACTTCAAAGGTTCTCTCTGGAAAGGCAGTGGTTAACTCCCCTTGAACCCAATGTGTTTGGATGAGCGCTAACTGACTCTTACGAGAACTAATACGAATGGGACGGACAAGACTAGCAACCATAAACCAAAATTAAACGTGAAGATTGATACACATATTGACCGACTCAAGGATGATGCACTGGGTCGCACCATGCTTGTTACCAATAAATAGCCAAGACAAACTCTGCATGCAATAACCTCATACGTACCTAAGGTGCATGGGAGATGTACTAAATGCCAGGATACCCTAGCAGGTATCCAGATCAATGTTGCAAGTTGTTGCAGAATGTTGAGGATGTCACTGATTTATTAAAACAATGCCGATTCGTCGTGATGATGTTGTGAACGGTTTTGCAGGCCTTTGTAGTGCATCAGACATCTTAAATATGGTGCAGCCCTAGAATAGAGACATCTGATGAAATGGTGCGTTTGCTGATAAGACACTCTTAAATCAATGGGTGTACCATAGCAACCAATACTGAGTTGGGTAACGTTACACCCATTAGTATGAGGCGAGCTGAAGAATCAGGGGTGCTCTCAAGGTGTTTAAGTACCTGGACGTAATAAAACCAAAACCCCAAATCTTGTGTTGCCCGCGCAGCGGTCGACACAAGATTTGGAAGGTTACGTTTAATTATGGCTAGCTACTTACTACGTAGAATGCAACACGGCGGAGCTGACTCATGGATTCTGGTTTTATGCATGATGAATCATCGGGAGAGGCTGGTATCTCTGAAGGAATCCAAGGGGATGAGTTTTCAGACGAGGATCAGCACTTATCAAGAGAAGAGCTTCTCGTCAAGGTGGCTCAACTTAAGTCTCAAATTTCACAGTTTGAGGGTGAGCGTCAGGAATACCAAGCGAATCAGTCTAATTTGCTAGAGTCTGTCCAGCATTATTGTGATGTGCTTGAATATTCGGTTGCAGGATTTTTTCAATCGACCCCAGGGGGGCAATATATTTTGGCGAATAAGGCGATCGCCCAAACCCTGGGGTACGAATCGTCAGTAGACTTGATGTCATCTGTCCGCGAGATCGGCCATCAAGTTTACCTCAATCCCGATGATCGGCAACGCTTTATGGCCGCCCTTCATGAAAGCGGCAGAATAAACGGCTTCGAGTATCAGGCTCGTCGCAAAGATGGCTCTATTATTTGGGTGTCTGAAAACGCTCGTGCGGTGTATGACGAGAATAACGCTGTGTTGTACTACGAAGGTAGTAGCGTTGATATCACCCAACAGAAGCAAGCCGAAGCAGCATTAAGTCAGGCCAAACAGGAGCTAGAACATAAAGTAGATGAGCGCACGGCAGCCCTACGCGAATCAAATGACTATCTCATTGCGGAGATTGCAGAGCGCAAGCGTGCTGAAGATGCTCTCCGAGAAAACCAGCAGCTTCTACGTTCAATCATTGATACCGTGCCTGCAATGATTAATGCAAAGGACACTCAGTCTCGATACATCATCATGAATGATTATCAGGCTGGTCTCTACGGCGTGACTACAGACCAGGTTGTTGGACGTAAGGCCGTAGATATTCTAGACGAGGCCTATGGCAACTACACCGATTCTCTTGACCAGCAGGTGATTAATAGCGGTGAAGCAATGCCGCTATTCGAAGAGGAGTACCGAGATGCAAAAGGCGAGATGCATTCTTGGCTGACGACAAAAGTGCCCCTCAAAGATTTGGCCGGGGACGTCCAAGGAGTGGTCACAACTGCTATTGACGTGACTCATCGCAGACAAACAGAAGAAGAGCTTTCTGCAACACAAGATCAGCTGCAAGCCGTTCTCGAAACAATTCCTGGAATCGTGTCATGGATCGGTTGTGATCATCGCTATTTAGGCGTTAATCAACAGCTCGCTAGTATGTTTGGGCTTAGGCCGGAGCAGTTCATTGGGCAAGACATTGGCTTTTTGAACGCAAGCTCAGAGTTTAATGATTTTGTTCGCCAATTCTTTGACACGCCCCATCAAGAAGCGTTTCAAGAATTTCGGGCGAACGTCAATGACGAAGAACGTGTCTACCTGATTGTGGTGCAAAAGTACAACAATGGTCGGGCTGCGTTTGCGGTAGGCATCGATATTACAGAGCGCCGTAAAGCTGAGATGGCACTGCAGGTTGCCAAGGATCAGCTCCAAGCTGCATTGGATGCTGTTCCTGGGATCGTGTCATGGATTAGTGCCGATTTGAAATATTTAGGCGTGAATCGCCACTTGGCAGGACTCTTCAATCTGCCGCCTGAGGCCTTTGCAGGTCAGGATATTGGATTTCTCCATACCAGCCAAGAGTTCAGCACGTTTGTCCGCGAATTGTTCAATAGCTCTGCGAAAGAGGCCAGTCGAGAAATTACAGCGTCTGTGAATGCGACGACGCGAATTTTTCTGATCATGGCGCAAAAATATGATCACGAACAAGCTGCCTTTACCGTTGGGATCGACATCACAGAGCAGCGCCAAGCGCAGGAGGCTCTCGTTCAGGCTGAAACAAAATACCGTACGTTTTTTGAGAGTGTGGTTGAGGGCATTTTCCAGACAACACCGGATGGTTATTACGAGAATGCCAACCCTGCCCTAGCGAAAATTTATGGGTATGACTCAGTTGAGGAACTCATGGTGAAGCTGACGAGCATTCAGAATCAGCTCTATGTTGACTCTGGACGTCGGAAAGACTTTATCCGCACCTTAGAAGAGAACGATGAGGTGTATGGTTTTGAGTCCCAAGTATACCGAAAAGATGGCAGCCTCATCTGGATTTCGGAAAATGCTCGGGCTGTTAAGGATGCTGATGGCACTCTACTTTATTTTGAAGGCACGGTCGAAGATATTACGGAACGTAAGCATGCCGTTGAAGAGCTTCGACGAGCCAAGGCTGAGCTGGAAAGCAAGGTCAACGAACGAACCCAAACACTTCAGCAACTGAATGAGCGGCTTGTCACTGAGATTACAAAGCGCCGACAGACTGAAGAGGCATTACGTACATCTGAAGCAGAACTCAGGGCTTTGTTTTCTGCAATGACAGAATATATTGCCGTGTTTGATGCTCAAGGCAATTATCGCAACGTTGTATCTACGCACTCTGACCTCCTTTATAGTCCTGACATGAATCGGATTGGCAAGAGTGTTTACGATGTGCTGCCGCCTGATAAAGCAGCTATGTTCGTCATTTATATTCAGAGGGCACTCAATACGAATCAGACGATTACGTTGGAATATAGTTTGCCTGTCCGCACGCTTGCCAATGGTCACACAAGGATAGATGAACCTCTGTCTGAGGAGGCCTGGTATACCGCGAGTGTGTCACCGATGCCAGATAGCTGCGTGATTTGGGTGGCTCGGGATATTACTGAACGGCGTAATGCGGAGTCAGCCTTGCGAGAGGCGGAAGTGAAGTATCGCAGCATTTTTGAGAATGCTGTGGAAGGTATTTTCCAGACAACTGCTAGTGGAATGGTGCTGAATGTTAATCCAGCGTTAGCGACTATGTACGGCTATGAGTCTCCCAAGGACTTGGAGGAAAACGTAGAAAATGTCGGAGTCGTTTATGTTGATCCAAATCGGCGCAAACAGTTTATTGAGGTTTTGGAACGGCAAGACTCTATCTCAGATTTTGAGTCTCAGGTGAAGCGACGCGATGGAAAGATTATCTGGATTTCTGAAACAGCCCGTGCCGTTCGAAATAAACAGCAGCAACTGCAGTATTACGAAGGAACGGTTCAGGATATTACGATACGCAAGCAGGCTGAAATTGCATTAAAAGCAGAGCAGCACAAGTCTGAGAAGTTGTTGCTCAATATTCTGCCGCAGGCGATCGCCAATCAACTGAAGCAAAAGCCACAGCTCATTGCAGATCGATTTGATGAAGCCACCATTTTATTTGCAGACATTGTAGACTTTGCAAGTTTCTCGTCGCAGACCTCTCCGACAGGGTTGGTGGATGTGCTAAACCGCATCTTTTCTAGTTTTGATCGTCTGGCTGAAAAACATCATTTGGAGAAGATTAAGACGATTGGGGATGCCTATATGGTTGTCGGTGGTCTACCGACTGAGCGAGCGGGACATATCGAGGCGATCGCCAACTTAGCTCTTGATATGCAGCGAAGTATCAAGGACTTTAAGCGTAGCGATGGAACATCGTTTCAACTACGGGTGGGGATTCATTCTGGCCCTGTTGTTGCGGGTGTTATTGGCATTAAGAAATTCATCTATGACCTCTGGGGAGACACGGTAAATGTTGCTAGTCGGATGGAATCTCAAGGAACGCCCAATCGAATACAGGTAACCCATACGGTATACGAGCAGCTGCATGAAACCTATATCTTGGAAGCGCGTGGAGAAATCGACGTCAAAGGTAAAGGAAACATGCAGAGTTATTGGCTGAAAGGAAAGCGCTAGGAAGATGCAGGCTGTCATTGAAAGAGTGACTGTGCGATAAAGCCATGAGCCCATGATTCTGCAGGGGGATTGGCTGAATCATGCTCATGGGATTCAGGCTATTGTACAGTCGAGTGAATTACACTTTGGCAAAGTTCACGAAAAAATGAGCGGGCCTCAATCGCTCATTTCTTCGTAGTGACTCTGAGGCGTTTGCCAAGTCATGTGAATAATGAACCAATTGTCTTGAAAGTCATTCTCATTTACGATGGGAAGTAGATGATTAAGGCTTACACAGTAGAAGGATGTCTCGCGATCTACATCCGCGCGTAGTCTTTCTACTTCAATCCAAACCAGCTTGGGAACTGTCGTTTTTTCCACAGGAAAAAACGACAGTTCCCAAGCTAGACGAGATTAAACTCAGACATCGTATGGGGTGCGTAAGTTTTAGTGATTAAGGATGCCCGATTAATGGGTGCAGTGTGCTCAGGAGTAAACGCATTATTTTGTCATCAACATCCCTCTGGTCATTTGGGCGTCGCGCTAAAAATCCATTTCGATTCTTAAAATCTGCTGTTGGCGGACAGGGTAGTGGCCTGTTAGAACCATGGACGATGGCTGTGATGGCGATCGCCGTTATTTTGGTGACTCCCATTGCAATTGTGCTCAGCAGCATTTTTTCCGACTCAGGGGATGTATGGAACCACCTCGCTTCAACCGTGTTGCCCAGCTATCTTCAAAACTCACTCTGGCTCATGATCGGCGTCAGTATTGGTGTTTCCGTTTTTGGGGTAAGCACAGCCTGGCTGGTGACGGCGTGTCGATTCCCAGGAAGTCGTCTGTTTGAATGGGCTCTGCTGTTGCCCTTAGCCGTTCCTGCTTATCTGTTGGCCTATGTGTACACCGACTTTTTGGAATACTATGGCCCGATTCAGACTGGACTGCGCCATGTGATGGGGTGGCAACGGGTGAGTGATTACTGGTTTCCAGATGTTCGCTCGATGGGTGGGGCGATCGCCATGTTTTCTCTCGTGCTCTACCCCTATGTCTATTTGCTCGTCCGTGTGGCTTTCTTTGAGCAGTCGGTTTGTGCCGTTGAGGCCAGTCGTTCCCTTGGGTGCGGCCCCTGGAAGAGCTTTTTGAAAATTGCTCTGCCGCTGGCTCGTCCGGCTTTAGCGGCAGGAGTGTCGTTGGCGTTAATGGAAACGCTTAGCGATTTTGGAACGGTGCAGTTTTTTGGGGTTGATACCTTTACGACGGGCATCTATCGCACCTGGTTTGGCATGGGGGAGCCGATTGGCGCGGCCAAGCTTTCTTCCTTTTTGTTGCTATTCATTTTTGGACTTGTTCTGCTCGAACAATGGTCTCGTCGCCAGAGCCGATATTATCAGTGCTCCCATCGCTATCAGTCACCGAATCCATATCTGCTTAACGGAGGACGGGCGATCACCGCTGTGACTGTCTGTACCGTACCCGTTCTGCTTGGGTTCCTTCTTCCGGCTGGCCTGTTGCTGAATATGGCGATCGCCAACGCGACGCAAACATTTACTGACCGATTTTGGGAGTTTGCCCGAAATAGTTTTATTCTCGCGCTGATTACTGCATTTATCGGTATTGTCATTGCGTTGGTCATGGCCTATGGATTGCGTCTCAGACCTAGTTTTCTAATGGGCTGTGCTGTACGCACAGCATCATTAGGGTACGCGTTTCCAGGAGCCGTCATTGCTGTCGGCATTCTAATTCCTGTGGGGCGACTGGATAATGCGATTGACTCCTGGATGACATCAGCGTTTAACGTGTCGACTGGCCTCTTGTTCAGTGGCAGTATCTTTGCTCTGGTGTTTGCCTATTTGGTGCGTTTTCTGGCTCTTTCGTTTAAGACCGTCGAATCGAGTCTTCAACGGGTGAAACCCAATCTAGATGAAGCGTCGCGATCGCTCGGCTATGGGCCAACAAAGACGCTGGTGAAGGTGCATGCTCCTCTGATGACAAGCGGCTTGTTGACGGCAGCTATTTTGGTGTTTGTCGATGTGATGAAGGAGCTACCTGCGACGTTGATTGTCCGCCCGTTTAATTTTGATACGTTGGCAGTTCAAGTCTATCGCTTGGCATCTGATGAGCGGTTAGCTGAGGCCTCGGCTCCAGCATTGGCGATTGTTGCGGTAGGGATTATTCCAGTGGTTTTACTGAGTTATCGCATCGCTCGTCATCGAAATGCATAGTGATTCTTGAGATAAGAAGGTTACTATAACTAGAAATGATCTTGAATATCGGGTTTTTCTGAAACGATGCGCATGCAGCAATGGTTCACGGTAGGTGTTAGTACAATAGCAGCTGGCACGATCGCTTCTGTTGTTTTTCCTTCCAAACCAATTGCGATTGTTGCTGCCAGTGCCGCAGGGGCAATTAGCGGAACGTTTGTTACAGGGATCGATCAAACGGCTGAACGATTAGCTCGATTGGAAAATCTACTCGGATTACCCAATCATGATGCTGGTGCCATCCCGTTCAAAAAGCAACTCAATTCGGTCAAGCATGATGGTGAAAGTCGTAAAAGAACAGCAATTCTATACGACGTGGAAAACTTGCTAAAAGGCTACAATTTTTCCCGTACTTTAATCGATAATCTATCCCTTACAAAAGTCATTCAGGCTGTCCAAGCGACAGGTAAAGTCGGGCCAATTCTAATCCAAAAAGCTTATGCCAATTGGAGCGATCCTCGGCTTAAAGTCATGCGAATAGAAATCAATGAGCTTGGCATTGATCCAATTCAGGTATTTGGATTCTCTCGTGAACCGACTAAAAATGCAGCTGACATTCAACTGGTGATCGATGCTATTAATTTGTTGAATTTTCAATCGTCCATTGATGTCTTTGTCATCGTTTCCGGAGACGGTGGTTTTGCTTCTTTGGCTAAACAACTTCATGAACAAGGAAAAACCGTCATTGGATGTGCTTATGAAAATTCAACAAGCAAAACGTTTCAGGCGGTCTGTGATGACTTTGTGTTGATTGATGATCCGGAGCAGTATGAATCTCGTACTCCTGTTGAAAAGCCTATTCTGGCGAAAAGACAGTTCGAATCGTCGGTATCACCCCGGCCAGAGCCATCGATTCCCAACCCCTCCCGTAGCAATAATCCATTGGGACTCGATCCACGTAATGCGCGTTTGGTGACTCATGTTCATCCAACGACCTCTTCCTTGCCGGAGGACACATTGTCTGTGACGCGAGACGTCCTGCAGTGGTATGCAACTGACTCTGTCTGTCGATCCGATTTATCGCAGGATGGCATCTATCTATCGGTTGTGGAGCAAGCCATTAGTCACACGATTCCGGAGCTGGAAACTGTGAAGCTAGGGTTGCCAAAGTTTGTCGAGTATATGCAATACGTTTGCAAAGATTCCGAACTGTGCATTGCACGCATTCCACCATCAAAAGTGATGCTCATGCTCCGTGACGCTGTTCCTGAAGATGCTCATATTCTTCCTGATGTCAACATTCGCGAGGTTCATACGGTAGAAACCTACCGTTCAATTTTAGAAACAGGAAAACCTATTTATCGAATTCCACAGCACGATCAACTGTATCCAATTGCGATGTGGATGCTTCGTCACTCCTCTCATCAGTCACCATTAGGTCCCATGATTGAAAGCATTGTGTCTGATTTGGATGATAAAATTGCTCCAGAAATTGTGAAGCAGACGCTATTTAGCTGTTTGTCAGCAGGGATATTAATTCGAGGGAGAGACAGCGACTCTGTTTCTGAACAAACACTCTCCTTCCGTCAGGGCGTTACATCGTTGTCGATGCTGATGTGTGCTTTAAAAATTGGTGCGGCTCACAAGCTAAAGGCATCTCTTCCCTATGTTGATGAAGAGATATTGCAGCAGATTGTGCCAGATATCAGTGACGAGCCATAAAAGTATCGTTGGCTTAACACACATGAGGCCATACATGGGCCACAACCATCGTTGAGCGATGGGAAGCAATCCCCTCGGAAGACCCTCAGATTATCGACGGTAATGATGAATAAAGCGCTGCAGGTCACCGCCATTCTATCCTGCAGGATTCCTCCATCATCTGATTAGGGATCTGCAAATAAAGTACCGATAGAGGGGCGGCAGGCTAAGCCCGCCGCCCCTCTATCGGTAC
>JBCCWF010000151.1:0-13063 GCA_039194035.1 Cyanobacteria bacterium P01_E01_bin.6
CAAAGAAAACGCCAAGCATTGGACAGAAGCTCTATGGCTTGACTCGTGAGGCTTTCCATCCTCTGGTGCAGTTGTGTCACTCGCTCTTTGCTCAAGGGCAATCTGTTGAACAAGTTGTGGAGGTCATGATGCCTGCCTAAGGCTATTTTTTCTTCTTAAAACAAAAAAACTTCGAGAACTTTGCCAAGTCGTGACCCAATTCATTTGAGATTGCTATAAAATCAGACCCTGAGCACTACTAAATCTCGTCTCAGTTGGGAACTGTAGTTTTCCCGATTATGTTCGGGGTCTGATTGTGAAAAAAGTAAGGCTCAAGTCTGCTTTGGTTGTATTGAGTTTTCATTCTAAGAAGGGCATGGTACCTGAACAGCACCGGGCGATGGATAAACTGAAAAACGAGCCTTGCAACACAGCAGCACAGAGAATCTGCGCCACGGATCAGGACATTTTTTACTACTTTGCGTATGGGTCATGCATGTGTCCGGTTGACTTGAAGCGATCGCTCGGGGAAGAGGTTTATTCCTATGTTCTCGGGCCAGCGATTTTGCATGGATATCGATTGGGATTTTTTCGGCGATCGCGATTACGCAACTGTGGAGTGCTCGATATTGTTCAAGATTCCAATGCGTTTGTCCACGGAGTTTTATATGGCTTACCCATGCGGTTGAGCGATCGCCTAGATGCTAGAGAAGAAGGCTATTGCCACGAAACAATTCACGTCGATCAAGGCGGACAATTGATTCAGAATGTACGCACGTATACCGTAATTGACAAGGCGGCAGAGGAGCATGCTCCTAATGACTGGTATTTTACGGTTGTGATGCGGGGTGCTGTGACCTGTGGGCTGCCAGAGCAGTATTGCTGGAAGTTATTTCATCATATGCATCATCTCCAGCAACATTTATAACGATAGATATAACGATGGACATGGCTTGATTTGAAAAAGTTTGCGAAGAAATGAGCGATTGAGGCGCGCCTCAATCGCTCATTTCTTCGTAGTGAATCTGAAAAATTTGCCAAGTCGTGTGTTTCGCTGTGTCAGATTTCCTGCCGATTGCTTATTTTTGCTGGTAATCCTTCCGAAGGAGCGGATTCACAAATTCATTGAGTCCTTCCCCGAGCAAAGACAGGCCTGTTACCAGGGTCGTCAATGCTAGTCCAGGGAAAAACGCAGTCCACCATATTCCGGTTGGTAAAGCAACCAGTGCCTGTCGCATGTCTTGTCCCCATTCTGGTGTTTGTTGGGGGAGGCCAAGTCCTAGAAAACCCAATCCACCGAGGATAAGAACAGCATCAGCGGCATTAAGGGTGAATAACACGGGAACGCTTTGAATGACATTGAGAAATAAGTAGCGTGATAGGACGACCCATGTGGACGCTCCCATGGCCTGGGCTGCTTCAATAAATAGTTCCGTTTTGACGCTAACAGTATGATTCCGAAGTACCCGGAAATATTGGGGTACATAAACAATACAGAGGGCGATCGCTGCATTCAACACTCCCCTGCCCACAACAAACGCTAAGGTGATTGTCAAAACCAATCCTGGCAGCGTATAGATGGTGTCCATGAGAAACACGAGGGCACGGTCTAGCCGACCTCCAAGGTAGCCACTAACCATGCCGAGAGGCACCCCAATCGTGACACTTAGCACGGTTGCCAGCACCACAACTTTAAGTGCCGCTTGAGTGCCGAATAGGGTACGAGAAAAAACGTCATAGCCCAATAGCGTTGTGCCAAACCAGTGCTCAGCAGAGGGAGGCTGATGAATAGGATTGGCTAAGGATTCTAGAGGGTCTTGCAACATCCCCCACGATTGCAGCAGAGGTGCAAAAAGGGCGATCGCCACAAACAAAATAGTGATGACGAGTCCTGCTATCATAAATTTCATAGATAGCCCAGACTGTCGGGTTGTTGGCAATTTTGGTAAACGAATCAATGCACGTTTCATCACACGATTTCTCAACAGGACTATCGCCCACTTAATATACCGCTCCGGTTCGATTTTTAATATTGATTTTGGGTTTATCACGTCAGCCAGAAAAAATTGAACGAGATTGGGGAATGCGGAGCGTCCAACAATCTCAACTTAAAATACGAGCCTGATGGTGAACGTAATCTCCCTTGTTTCACGGCACTTTCAGGAATCAATATTAAAAACGACACGGGATCACAAGATACAGCCCATCGTTAGGATTGCGTATGAGTTAGCAACCCAGCGTGCCAGTGTCAACCGTCTGATGCGTTTCTTAGCCCCTTAGTTTCAGGTTCTTTAACTTTCAAGATCCAAAACAGGAATCCTTTGTAATATCTGAAGTAAGTACTTAGACGTAATGACAACCTAAACCCAAACCCTGTGCCACCTGCTGCGCAGGTGGCACAGGGTTTGGGAGGGTACACGTTTAATGATGGCTATCGACTTATTACAGCCAGTTACTATCACAGGTCAAATGATCAGAATGGGTGATCAGCATGTGCTACTACATTCCCCGATCAGGTTAAGAGATCAGGTTAGGAAACGCGTGGTGTCATTGTGGCTATAGGATTGGTTTTTTTGGGGCGGCACTCCCATAACAGTGCCTCCGCCTTAACATAACGACCGTATCCACAGCCATACTGCCTGATGCGTTATGGATTAAATATTGGAAGGATTGCAATAGTGGCATATCTTTGGACTCCTCTTATTTGCTTGATCGTGTGTTTTGTTCTTGGGGGACTCCCTATCACAGGCTGGATCACTCAAATTTTCTCAGGTCAAAACCTCCAGCAGCTTGGAACTGGTAATGTCAGTGTGTCGGCAGCGTTCTATCACGGTGGAAAAGCTGCCGGTATACTCTCGGTTTTGAGTGAAGCATTGAAAGGCATTGCAGCTGTACTGCTGTTTCGTGTCGTTTTCCCAGGGGAGCCGGTTTGGGAGATTGTCGGTCTGATTGCGTTGGTGGCTGGACGTTTTTTTATTGGAAAAGGAGCGGGCACCACAAATGTTGTATGGGGCTACGCCGTACATGATTTAGAAACTGCTTTTTTCGTAGCTGTGATTGGCGGTATTGGCTTCACCGTTCTGCGAGAAAAGCAGATGGGTCGCCTCAGTATTTTGGTGTTGCTCCCCGTAATCACAGCATTGGTGCATCCTGGTGCTGGTGGGCGCATTGTTGCGGTGATGGTGTTGAGTAGCGTAATTGCGCTCATATATCGAGCCATTCCCGATGACCTCAACTTGGCTGCAAGCCAAGCTCACCCAGAATCGAAAAAGGTATTTACCTTTTTCCGGGGCGATCGCGCGGTGCAGACTCTAGACCAACGACTCTCTCCCAAAACCGCTGGAAACAAAGCAACCCGACTCGCGGAACTTAAGCGTCTGGGCTATCCAGTCCCTGAAGGCTGGATTTTACCGCCAGGGGATGATCCCCAACCTCTTATTGATCTCTTGACACCGTCTCAGAGTCATCCGCTGGTAGTGCGCTCATCGGCGTCTGGTGAAGACTCCGAAACATCATCTGCTGCGGGGCAGTACGATTCTATTCTGAATGTCACGGATCGATTGATCCTCCGACAGGCGATCGCCCAATGCCAGCTGTCCTATACAAAATCTAGTGCTGTTCAGTATCGGCGCGATCGCCATGCCCTTGAGGCAGGCCGCCGTGACTCGGCTGATAGCAACTCAGGATCGAGATCTGCGAAGCGCCATGAATCACCTCATAACGAAGGGGGTATGGCCGTGCTGGTGCAACCCCAAATCCGGGGCGTGTTTTCTGGGGTCGCCTTCAGTCGAGATCCAGTCAGTCGTCAGGGTGATTCGGTTGTGGTCGAAGCACTTCCCGGCACAGCCGCCGACGTGGTATCTGGGCGAAAAACCCCTGAGTATTACCGAGTATGGATTCCTGGAACAGCGATGGAGGCATTGAAGGGGACGGCACGAAGCTTGTCGTGGCAACTTCCAGAAGGATTGGCGATGAGTCTTGAAGGCAGTGGCGATGTGCCGCCATCCATTATCAAGCAAGTGGCTTATCTTGCACGACATTTGGAATATCGATTTGGTGATATTCCTCAAGATATGGAATGGAGCTATGACGGCCAACAACTGTGGATTTTACAATCTCGCCCAATTACAACCATGCTTCCAGTGTGGACTCGGAAAATTGCCGCTGAAGTGATTCCCGGTTTTATTCGCCCCCTCACTTGGTCGGTTAATCGACCACTGACCTGTGGTGTGTGGGGCGATATCTTCACCGTTGTCTTGGGCGATCGCGCGCAGGGACTCGATTTTTCTGAAACAGCGACGCTTCATCATGCCAGTGCGTATTTCAATGCAACGCTGTTGGGTGACATTTTTAGGCGAATGGGTTTGCCTCCTGATAGCTTAGAGTTCCTTACTCGTGGGGCAAAATTTAGTCGTCCGCCTGTGCTTTCGACACTTCGCAATGGAGCGGGGCTCATGCGATTACTGCGGCGGGAATGGGATTTGCCGGAAACCTTTGCCGCCGATGAACCTCGTTTTCGGACGGAGTTGGCCAGAATGGGCCAGAAAACAAAGGAAGAGCTAACGCCCGTTCAATTATTGGATGACGTGCATCTCGTTTTAGATTTGCTGAAAGACATTACCTACTACAATATCTTGGCTCCACTGAGCGCATCTCTTCGACAGACTCTTCTAAAAGTGCCTGATGACGCTCTAGATACAGGTGTTCTACCAGAAGTGGCAGCATTGCGATCGCTCAAGCAGCTTGCAACTTGCTCAAGGCCATTAATTCCTGATGTGCAAACTGTTGCCAATCACCGCTCGACGCTCTTTGTGACGTTGGCTGAAAATCCAGATGGGCAAACTGTTTTGACGCAACTCGATCAATTTCTGGATACCTACGGATATTTGAGTGATGTTGCGACGGATATCGCCGTTCCCACATGGAGAGATGATCCTCGCCCGATCTATGACTTATTTGCAAAACTGTTGAAGCAATCTGAATCATCTATTATCAATCCATCGCTCGAACAACCCAGTCAAAACTGGGCGGCCCGCCATGTGCAACATCGGATGACCTTAAAGGGAACTGTCGCCGAGCTTTACAACCGTTTATTAGCAGAGCTACGTGCCTATTTCATTACGCTTGAAAATCAGTGGTTAGCAGCCGGTATCCTCAATCAATCGGGCGACATTTTCTTCTTGACCTTCGACGATATTCAACACTATGTTTCTGCGATGGATGGGAAGTCTCTGCCTGAGTTGCCCCCACACGAGGCGGAGCCAATCACCACCCCAAAAACGGCTACGGCTAGCACCGTAGCGGATGGAGATACCCTGCGACAGGCCGTTCAATCCCGCGTCCAGGTGCGGAAAGAGCGATGGCATGCCGATGCTCAGGTTTCCTCTGTCCCCTTTTTGGTATATGGTCAGGAGCCTCCGCTACTCTCTGATACTGATGCTGTCCTGATGAAAGCTGCATCAGGAATTCAACTCCAGGGAATTGGTGCCAGTCCAGGACAAATCAAAGGAACCGTCATGATTGTGCGATCGCTCCAATCGTTACCTGCTCTATCAAAGGAGATGATTTTGGTTGTTCCCTATGCCGATTCTGGGTGGGCACCCTTGTTGGCTCAGGCAGGTGGGCTTATTGCCGAGGTAGGGGGTCGATTGTCTCATGGAGCCATCATCGCCCGTGAATATGGTATTCCTGCGATTATGGATGTGCAAAATGGGACAACGATGTTAAAAGATGGTCAAACCATTGTGATAAATGGCGAAACGGGCACAGTAACGATTCTATAAAGGCGGCTCGTTAAAGGTGGCTCATCTCATGCGTTTCTCCATAAAAAGTTCGGCTGAAGGCAAATCATTGTAAATATCGTAAATATCGATAGCGCTATGCGGATTGATTAAATACGGTGATGTGGGGCGCGGGGCGCCCCACATCACCATTTTTGTACTTGACGCGGTTGCATACCGCTATACCTTCAGCCGATGTCACTGACGGCCATTAAATTATTTGTGTCTCAAGCTCTGGAATCTCTTTGAATAGGGCTTAGCCAACCTGTTTTGGCTTCCTGATTGAAAGACTCAGACTTGCAAATTCAAGCCAAAGCGTTTTCACTTCTGGTGAACATCCTTCGAAGTAGAGGTCTTGAAACCATCCGTGTAATTCCTGATCGGTAGCCTCTAGCGTATGAATAATCTGAGCAAGAAGGTCGATAACGAGAGCCGCATTCTTTTGACGTTCTAAGATGCTAACGATATAACGAACTCGTGCAGCATCTCGGGTCTTGATGACATTGACTAACTTGGTGCTAATTTCAGCGATGTTGTGGCTGCTCATGGATGATTCTCTCTATTTCCCTGTGCTCGATAGGCTGTGTGGTGCTACTTACCTTTTCGAGCTCATCGGCAAAAAGTCAGGACAATAACCATAAAGCCTCTACGTGATATCGCATGAAGGTTTTATGAATGACCCGTTGAGCCAACTATGGGATTTCACGGCATCTTAGTAGGTGGAGTAGAACATGTAAACTTTGCCAAGTCGTGTAGGAAAGACAGTCGCTAGTAGTCGTGAGTCATCATGCCTGAGGGACCTGAAATTAAGCGTTCAGCCGATGCGATCGCCATGGCGATCGCCCACCAACCCATTCGAGAGATTTTTTTCGCATTTGATCATCTCAAATCTTTTGAAGAACCCCTGGCTAAGTCTATGGTTATTGCCATTGAACCCCGAGGGAAAGCGCTGCTCACCCGATTTGATAATCATCTCAACATCTACAGTCATAATCAACTCTATGGCGTGTGGATGATTCGCAAATCTCATTCGTATCCAACGACAAATCGACAACTGCGTCTGGCGATTCACACGGAACAAAAATCCGCCCTCCTCTACAGTGCTTCTGATATTGAGGTCCTCCATGACGATGTTCTAGACGCACATCCATTTTTGAGTCGGATAGGGCCAGATGTCTTAGCCCCTGATACCACCATTGAACAAGTCGCACAACGACTGATGGAGGCATCGTTTTATCGTCGTCGCCTCACATCATTGCTGCTCGATCAACGATTTTTATCGGGATTGGGAAACTATTTGCGAAGTGAAATCTTGTTTGCGGCGGGTGTTCACCCATCCCTGCGTCCGGTGGATTGCACCGCTGAGCAAATCGAAGCCCTTGCAACCATGGCGATCGCCCTTCCTCGTCAGTCCTACGAAACAGGTGGAATCACCAATGGTTTGGAAACAGTTGCCATGCTGAAGAAGGAGGGGGCCACGCGGTCTGCCTATCGATTCTATGTGTTTAGTCGCGCGTCAAAACCCTGTTATCAGTGCGGTACAGCGATCATAAAAGACATGATAGGAGGGCGACGGTATTATTTCTGCCCCACCTGTCAAGCGAAGTTGTAGCATCCATTTATCCTGGTCAGTAGCGAGCCATCATTAAACGTTGCCTTGGCTGGCAACACGGTATCTTCCAAGTTCTGTGCCGCCAGCTTAGCGGGCGGCACAGAACTTGGGGTTTTGGTTTTAATTCCGTCCAAGTACTGATCGGAACCGTGCAACGAGCCAGTAACGAACTGGCAAGAGTCACTAAGTAGCTCGGCGGTATTAAACCGAAAACCTAAAAACCTGGGGAGCGCCACTCCGGGACGCTCTCCAGGTTTTTAAATTGAGTTTATTTCTGCCTATCTACTTAGATTTAAATAGATTGTGTTAAGGTCGAGGCGTTTTTGTGCGTAGCATTCAATGTTGTGCTAAGTACAAAACGCCTCGGGACATTTCGCTTGGCAAACCTATGGCCTCTTCATCACTCCTCGTTACCACAGCACTCACGAAGCAATTTGAGACGAATAAAGCCGTCAGTGACGTCAATCTTGAGATTGGAGCTGGCGAAATCTATGGTCTCATTGGCCCCAACGGAGCAGGGAAAACGACCTTACTACGCATGCTTGCGACAGCGGAAGAACCAACCGCAGGCGACATTTATATTCAGGGAACGCGTCTCATTCCCGATCAACCCAGTCCAGATATTCAGCGCATCATTGGGTTTTTGCCCGACGACTTTCCCCTTTACGATGACCTAACGGTGACAGAGTATCTGGACTATTTTGCTCGCCTTTACTATCTTCCAGACTCTGATGTAAAGCCGCGCATTCAAGAAGTGCTGGCATTGGTCAGTCTAGAAAATAAGCGCCACAGTCTGATTAGTAGCTTGTCGCGAGGCATGAAACAACGGCTGAGTCTGGCGCGCACCATTATCTATCGTCCCCAACTGCTGTTTTTAGACGAACCTGTCTCCGGACTCGACCCCATTGCACGGGTTCAATATCGAGAGACGATTAAAGCGCTGCAGCGGGAGGGAATGACGATTGTCATCTCATCTCATATTCTGAGTGATTTAGAAGACTTTTGTACCTCCATTGGGGTGATGGAATTGGGGCAATTAGTCGAAAGTTCTGAGTTGCATCAACTCTACAAACGCGATCGCACCCACCAAAAAATTGTCGTTGCAACCCTGAGCGACGTTTCCTCCCTCCAACAGGCGCTTGAGGCCTCGCCTCTGGTTGACCACAGCGACTCCATCGCCCGACCCAAAAACTCTGATGGTGTCCCTCCTCACCATCTCTGCATCCACTTCACTGGCACCGATGCTGAATCAGCTGAACTATTGCGATCGCTCATTCAATCGGGACACATCATCAGTGAATTTGCCCCGGTTAAAGCGAGTCTTGAAGACATCTTTATTCAACTCGGCTATCAACAAACCTCATAGCGCCGATCTCAGCGAGAGTGATCGCCGTGAGAGTGATTGCAGCGATAGTGATTACAGGCACGATGCCCATTACTGACCAACTATAGATTTCACAACAGATTTCACAACGATTCATCCACCCCACATGCCATAACCGATGCAAACGACCTGGTTTGACCACCTCAACTCATGGAACCCTCAACTTGTGCGCGAGTGGCGAGGGCGCTTGAAAACACGAAATGTTGTTGCGGCGATCGCCCTATCTGTTATCGCTCAAATGCTACTCTGCCTGGTTCAGTTTCAAGGGCTCTCGTTCCAGACGCCTCAAGAGCAATGGTTTAGCATTTGGCAAACACTAACCAGTTGCTTTCCCTATGTACTATTCAGCCTTGGCGGATATTACATCGTTAGCGATATCACCCAAGAAGAAAAGCGAGGCACCCTCAACTTTATTCGTCTGAGTCCCCGTCCAGGGTGGCAAATTCTGCTAGGAAAGATGTTGGGTGTGCCAATTTTGCCCTACATCACCATTGCAAGTGCTGTCCCGCTACATGTGTTATCAGCCGTCCAGGCCGATGTCTCCTTGGGATTGATCGTGAGCTACTATATCCTGCTATTCGGAAGTTGCCTATTCTGCTACAGCCTTGCTCTCCTTTCTGGTCTGGTGGGCGGCGGTGCTCCTAAATTACTCAATCGCCAAGCAACCGCATCGGTATCGTTTGGAATTCTTGCATTTTTTATCCTTAGTCCGTCTTTTCTGGGGTGGAATTGGCTTGTTCCTTGGCAGAGCTTCAGAGAATCGAATGAGTGGGCGACCACCGTGCACTGGAGCTTTATTTCGCTGACTGGAAATCCTCTGATTGCCCATGGATTTACCATTGCGAATCTGGCGATCGCCACCGCATTGTTATGGCGAGTTTTGCTACGACGCTTTCGCCAACCCCGCTCAACCTTGCTGAGCAAGCGTCAAAGCTATGGTTTTGTCGCCTATATCGAAATTCTAATCATCGGGTTTGCGTTAAATCCAAGCTTCGGAGATCTGGAGTCAGGAGCCATGGCTGCGTCAGCGTTTGGCCTCTATGCCAGTTCCATTCTGCTGATCTCAGTCGTTATGTTTTCAACGGTTCCTTCTCGCCAAGCACTGCTGGATTGGTCGCGATACCAATCCAGAGATCTCCAAAGTTGGCTTTGGTCTGACAAGAGTCCGATGCCCTTGGCCCTTGGCCTCAACCTTCTACTGATTTATGGGTTACTCATTCCTTGGACGTTTGCATCGAGTCTTGCCATTCAGTATCCATTAGGAACACTGGTCAGCTTTCTCAGCATTGCCATGACAGTGATAATGGCAGGAGTGTTGACCCAGATCATTTTCGCGATGCGCATTCGAAATCCAACGACATGGGCTGTGGGCATTCTGCTGATTTGGTTTACAGTCCCACCTGCAGTAATGGGGTTGCTGGGACTGATTCCCGAGAACATTGGCATGATGGCAACGTTTTGGACGCTCTTTGGATACCCCGTTTGGCACTTTGAGAATCCTCTTGCATTATCGTTTACCTTCATTGGAATGGTTTTCCAGGGCATCGTTCTGATATTGCTGGTGTGGCAATTTTCGTCAATCCTCCGGCGATTGCATCAATCCTAAGGCGTTTACTGCCTCGTCATTACGAAGGGCGATTACGAAGGGCGATCGCCCTTCGTAATCAATACAATTTGGATCGAGCCAGTTCTAGTCCGTCGTCTCAGGTTAAGACTGTTGATTGACAAACCGATTAACAAACAGTTTGCATTTTCCTGAGTCTTCGGCAGCCAATCTCTCTGGCGATCGCCTCAATCCCCTGGATAAACTAAGAGTGATCAACATGCTAGGTTGATCTGGGTTCAGGCCTAACGCGATGTCCCTTTATAGTTCTTTCCTAAAGCTCTTGCTATGGTAATTCGTCTATCTCCTTCGTCTTTTATCTCTAAGGCCATCAAATTTGGTACCGATGGTTGGCGCGGTCTGATCGCGGCTGATTTCACCTTCGAGCGTGTTGCGCAGGTTGCTCCTCTAGCAGCGATCGCCCTAGAGCAAATCTATGGACAACAGGCCAACAAAATCATCATCGTCGGCTATGATCGCCGATTTCTGTCCGAAGAGTTTGCCCAGGTCGCGGCAGAAAGTGTGCAAGCTGCTGGATTTAACGTACTGCTGTCAGACGGCTACGCGCCGACGCCTGCCTTTAGCTGGGCGGCTAAAGACAAGAATGCCTTGGGTGCGATTGTCATTACGGCAAGTCATAATCCCGGTGGCTATTCGGGACTGAAAGTTAAAGGGGGATTTGGTGGGTCTGTTCCGCCAGAGGTCACCCAAAAGATTGAGGCTTTTCTTGCAGAGGGAATGAGCACGAAGGCAGAAATCCCTGGAACGCTAGAATCGTTCGATCCATGGCCCAGCTATTGCAACGTATTACAGAGCAAAGTAGACATTACTCCGATTCAAGAGGCGGTGAAGTCGGGCACGTTGACAGTTTTTGCTGATGTGATGCACGGAGCAGCGGCGACGGGCATTGAGCGATTGCTGGGCATCCCCATTCACGAACTAAACGGCGATCGCGACCCTTTGTTTGAAGGAGGGGCACCAGAACCGTTGCCCAAGTACTTGCCCAAGATGTTTCAGGCTATTAAAGCTCATCGAAAAGAGTCGCCTGATGGACTTGCAGTCGGTTTAGTCTTTGACGGAGACAGCGATCGCATTGCGGCTGTGGATGGCAATGGGGAATTCCTCAGCTCTCAAATTTTGATTCCGATCCTAATTGAGCACTTGTCGACGCGACGGGGGTACACCGGAGAAGTTGTCAAAACAATCAGTGGGTCAAACTTATTCCCTCGAATTGCTGCACTGTATGGCCTCTCGGTTCACGAAACGGCCATTGGTTACAAATACATTGCCGATCGGATGTTAGAGTCCCATGTGTTGCTGGGGGGTGAAGAGTCTGGTGGCATTGGCTACGGTCACCATATTCCAGAACGAGATGCGCTGCTATCTGCGCTCTACGTGCTGGAGGCGATTGTTCAGAGTGGGCAAGATCTGAGCGACATCTACCGCACACTACAGGAGAAAACAGACTATTTTGCCCACTACGATCGCATTGACTTGCCTCTCGCTAGCATGGAGGTGCGATCGCGCTTAGTGAATGAACTCCAGGACAATGCACCCACAACTGTTGCCGGACAAACGGTGACTGATGTGCTTACAATCGATGGATATAAGTTTCAGCTCGCCAATGGCAGTTGGTTGCTGATTCGGTTCAGTGGAACAGAGCCTGTGTTACGCCTCTATTCAGAAGCCATGACCGCAGAGGGTGTTCGTCACAATCTCGCCTGGGCAAAAGATTGGGCAAACTCTGTGACCGTATAGTGCATGCATTGCAGGAAGGCATGGCTGCTGCACGATCTATCGTATTGGCTGGTGCGAGGTGACGTCACCTCGCACCAGCTAACGATGTTGTCAGGTAAGTAGCTCGGTGTGATTAAACTGAAAACCTCAAAAAACTGGGGAGCGACCCTCCGGGGCACTCCCCAGTTTTTAAAGTGAACTTATTGATGCCTATCGACTTAGTTTCTAAATTTCTGTAAACAAGTAGTCAGCAAGTACTAGACAAGATGTACATTTAGATGGTACAAACGTTCTGAACGTTCTTGCTTGGTTTAGAATCTATGCAGCCACTCACCACAGCTCAAAGAGAACTCTACGATTGGCTTGTCGAATACATTAGGGAGCATCAACATTCTCCATCTATTCGCCAAATGATGCGAGCAATGGAGTTGAAGTCTCCAGCTCCGATCCAAAGTCGCTTAGAGCATCTCCGCAACAAAGGATACATCGATTGGACTGAGGGTCGTGCACGCACCATTCGGTTACTTGAATCTGTACATCAAGGGGTGCCAATTCGCGGAGAAATCGCCGCTGGTGGACTTATTGAACCTTTCACGGATGAGAGCGATCGCCTTGATATTACTGGGCTTCAGCTTCGACCTCAGGATTATGCGTTGAGAGTCAGTGGCGACAGCATGATAGAAGCCATGATTGCAGATGGGGACATTGTCATTATGCGTCCTGTCTCAGAGCCTGACCGCCTTAAAAACGGTGTGATTGTCGCGGCTCGTGTCGAAGGACATGGAAACACCCTGAAGTATTTCTTCCGAGATAAAAATCAGGTAAAACTGGTAGCTGCAAACCCGGATTATGAACCCATCGAGGCAAATGCCGAGCATGTTTCTGTTCAGGGGACATTAGTTGGCGTTTGGCGCGATTATGGTGGATAAGGTCGAGATGCTCATAGATAAGCTCATCATAGATAAGGG
>JBCCWF010000152.1:0-13021 GCA_039194035.1 Cyanobacteria bacterium P01_E01_bin.6
CAAACGATCTGAATCAAACGATCTGAATCAAACGATCTGAATCAAACGATCTGAATCAAACGATCTGAATCAAACGATCTGAATCAAACGATCTGAATCAAACTAAGCGTTGTATTCCATTCAACAGCGGCACCCGTGACCATTCCTGGAGCAAACGATATGAACGTTGCTGTTTTTAGTAGTAAGCCCTATGACCAGACGTTTCTAAAGGTGGCGAACGAGCCATATCACCATGAATTGGTGTTTTATGAGGCTCGATTAACCCCCAAAACAGTGCCGTTAGCGGAGGGATTCTCGACAGTCTGTGCGTTTATCAATGATGACCTCAGTGCTGATGTGCTGCGATCGCTCTCTACCAATGGAACGAAACTGATTGCTATGCGGTCGGCGGGCTATAACAATGTCGATCTCAATGCAGCAGCTGACTTGGGCATTCAAGTGGTGCGGGTGCCGGCCTACTCGCCCTATGCCGTGGCCGAACATGCCGTAGGACTGATTTTGATGCTCAACCGCAAACTCTATCGTGCCTATAACCGAGTGCGAGATGATAACTTTTCGCTCAACGGGTTATTGGGGTTTGATCTTCACGGCTCAACGGTTGGTGTGGTTGGCACTGGAAAAATCGGTCAGTGTTTTGCTCAGATTATGCATGGCTTTGGCTGCAAGCTACTGGGCTATGACGTATCCCAAAATCCAGATTGCCTCGGCATGGGAATGCACTATGTCGATTTACCAGAACTCATGGCGACGGCTGACATTATCTCTCTGCACTGTCCTTTGTTGCCGACAACGCATCACCTCATCAATGAGCAGTCTATTCAAACGATGAAATCAGGAGTGATGCTGATTAATACCAGCCGGGGAGGTCTAATCAATACTCGTGCCGTCATTGACGGCATTAAGTCTCGGAAAATTGGCTATCTCGGTATTGATGTGTATGAAGGAGAAGCTGACATCTTTTTTGAAGACCTGTCCGATGATGTGATTCAAGACGATACTTTTCAACTGCTGCAGTCCTTTCCTAACGTTGTGATTACCTCTCATCAAGCCTTCTTCACTCGAAATGCGCTGGAGGCGATCGCCCAAACCACCTTGTCCAACATCGCTGATATTGAACAAGGTCGCCCATGCCCCAACGAAGTCAAACTATCTACATAAGTAGCTTGGCGTTATTCACGTAAAAAAAACAAACCCCTGGGGAGCGCCCCAGAGGGGCGCTCCCCAGGGGTTTTAAAGTGAGTCCTATTGACGTAACCGATCCAGCTAAACCGAAACCAATGTGGGAGCTGTAGTTTTCCCGCAGGGAAAACTACAGCTCCCAACCTAGACGAGATTTACCCACCCTAGACGAGATTAAATGACCCGAGTAACCACAGTCACCCTACCTTAAACCCGCCTCGGAGGAGCCCATTATGGCTGCCCTAAATGATTCATGTCCCCCGCCCACCATCCAAATTGAAGATGATCGCACCGGGCTTCGTGTCGAAACGTTGCGCCGTGCGATGGCTGATAACCTGTTCTACATCCAAGGTAAGTTTCCGGAGGTCGCCACTCCGAATGATTACTACATGGCGTTGGCCTATACCGTGCGCGATCGCCTCCTTTTGCGCTGGATCAACACGACTCAAACCTATTTCAAGCAAGATGTGCGAGCCGTTGCCTATTTGTCAGCTGAGTTTCTTCTAGGGCCGCACCTGGGCAATAACTTAATCAATCTAGGCATTGATCATCACGTACGCCAAGCGGTCACAGAGTCGGGATTGGACTTAGACGACCTATTAGCTCAAGAGGAAGAACCGGGGTTGGGCAATGGTGGCCTCGGTCGATTAGCGGCCTGCTATATGGCGTCCTTATCAACCCTTGAGATTCCCGCCATTGGCTACGGAATTCGCTATGAATTCGGCATTTTCGACCAGATCATTCGGGATGGATGGCAAGTCGAAATTACCGATAAGTGGCTCCAATATGGCAATCCTTGGGAAATTGCCCGCCCCGAGGGATCGGTGGAAGTCAAGTTTGCTGGTCACACAGAACCCTATGTCGACGATCACGGCCACTACCGAGTGCGGTGGGTCCCTGGCCATGTAGTCAAAGGCATTCCGTATGACACTCCCATTCTGGGCTATCAGGTCAACACCACCAACACGTTACGCCTCTGGAAAGCGGAAGCCCCTGAATCCTTTGATTTTCAGATGTTTAATGTGGGGGACTATTATGGGGCTGTCAATAAGAAGATGTCCTCTGAAAACATTACGAAGGTGCTCTATCCCAATGATGAGCAAGTTCAAGGAAAACAACTCCGGCTAGAGCAACAATACTTTTTTGTCTCCTGTTCGCTACAAGATTTGATTCGCCTGCATCTCCGTCAGGGGCGATCGCTCGATACGTTCCATGAAAAATTTGTCGTGCAGCTCAATGACACTCATCCAGCCATTGGGGTTGCCGAGCTAATGCGGCTGTTGGTGGATGAGCATCATATGGATTGGGATCGGGCGTGGTCGATCACGCAACAGACGTTTGCCTATACCAATCACACGCTGTTGCCCGAAGCGTTGGAGAAATGGCCCCTTTCCATTTTTGGAATGCTGTTACCGCGTCATCTGCAGATTATCTACGAAATCAATCAACGGTTTCTGGATGACGTCAGGGTGAGATATCTGGGAGATGAACGCAAGCTTGCAGCCTTGTCGATCATTGATGAGAGCGGTGAACAATATGTCCGCATGGCAAACTTAGCCACCATTGGCAGCTTTGCGGTGAATGGCGTGGCGGAACTGCACTCAGAATTGCTGAAACAGACGGTTTTGAAAGAGTTTTATGACCTGTGGCCAGCGAAGTTTAAGACTGTGACGAATGGCGTGACGCCTCGTCGCTGGATGGTGTTGAGCAATCCTCGCCTCACGACGTTGATTAGCCTCACGATTGGCAACGGCTGGATCAAGCACCTGGATGAGTTGCGCCAACTCGAATCGTATGCGGGCGATCGCACCTTTCAGCTAGCGTGGCAGCAGGTCAAACAAGCCGTTAAGCGTGATTTGGCAGGCATCATTGAGCGTCGCTGTGGCGTTGTGGTGAACCCTGACTCGATGTTTGATATCCAGGTTAAACGCATTCATGAATATAAACGACAACATCTGAACGTGTTGCACATCATCACGCTCTACAACCAACTGAAGCGGAACCCTGATTGCGACATCGTTCCTCGCACATTCATCTTTGGTGGAAAGGCAGCTCCAGGCTATGTCATGGCGAAATTAATCATTAAGCTGATTACAGCGGTCGCTGATGTGGTAAACCATGACCCCGATGTGCGCGATCGCCTCAAGGTCGTCTTTATGCCTGACCACAACGTCACCAATAGTCAGTATATTTACCCTGCGGCTGATTTGTCAGAACAAATTTCTACGGCTGGAAAGGAAGCCTCTGGCACAGGAAACATGAAGTTCTCCCTCAATGGCGCATTGACCATTGGAACGCTGGATGGAGCCAATGTCGAGATTCGACAAGAAGTCGGAGATGATAATTTCTTCCTATTTGGGCTGACCGCCCCAGAAGTGGCCGATCTCAACGCCAGTGGATACAATCCCTGGAACTATTACCAGTCGAATGCGCAGTTGAGGGATGTGCTGGATTTGATTGCGTCTGGATTCTTCTCTCACGGTAATCCCGAGCTATTTCGACCGCTTGTAGATAATTTGCGGTACGATGACCCGTTTATCCTACTTGCTGACTACCAGTCTTATATTGCCTGTCAAGCAAGTGTTAGCAATGCATATCGGGATCAGGAAAATTGGACTCGCATGTCTATTTTGAATACGGCTCGAATGGGTAAGTTTTCGTCCGATCGTTCGATCCAGGACTACTGCAAAGACATCTGGCATGTGGATCCCGTTCCCGTGGAGATGAACGCCTATGCCCAGGCTGATGCAATGCTCTCTGTTCAGTAAGAAATAAGGAAGGAATAAATAAGAAGTATGGATGAAATAGAACCAAAATATTTCGGAGTCTTGAATGGCAATGTGTTGTTCAACTTTCCTATAGATGAGTAGATGAATAGGCTCTGTCATGATGATAGTGAGACGGTCGTGAGATGGTTTCATTTGGATACCTAGCTTACTTCTATCGTTCAGTCACTGAGCGACATTACACATATAGTTTTCTGGGGGCCACCCCCCAGAAAAATATGTCAATAATTCTGCAGAAGCACTCAACGATCCGCTTTTTCTAAATTCTTTATTTTTCAACCCAATGGTTCTTCAACTTTATTTACTTCGACATGGTGAAACAACTCACAGCCAAGGAGGAGGGTACTGCGGTATCACCGATCCAGACCTGACGGATGCGGGATATGCGATGGCAAAGGCGTTTGCAGCAGCCTATCAAGCGGTGCCATGGTCTGCAATTTTTGTGAGTCCCATGACGCGAACCCAAGCAACGGCTCATCCCATTTGTGAGGCGACGGGTATCCAGCCTGAGATCCGCGAGGGACTCAAAGAAATGAATTTTGGAGAATGGGAAGACCACAGCGTCGAGCATGTTAGGACTCACCATGCCGTTGACTATATTCGCTGGCTTACTGAGCCTGCCTGGAATCCGCCCACTGGAGGGGAAACCGCTGTGCAGGTAGCGAGCCGTGCCTCACTCGTCATGGCCGAAATTGAAACCAAATACCCGGACGGTCATGTTCTGGTGGTGTCTCACAAGTCAACGATTCGCATTATTTTGTGTGGATTACTCGGCATTGATGTTGGGCGCTATCGCGATCGCATCAATGCACTGGTTGCGTCTGTCAGCATTATTCGATTCGACGAGCATGGCCCGCGCCTGGAAGTATTGGGCGATCGCCACCACATCCCCGAGGATCTGCGCAATCGAGCCGGAACGTAAGCCATCGTGATGCTAAGCTGTTAGCGATTTAATTGCATGGCTGTCCCCCGCCGGATGAGGGATTCAGCCACCAAAATACACAAAATAGGTGACTTTTAGCTTGTCGTGAGAACCGTTATGAACATCCTGGTGCTCAACGCCGGATCAAGCAGTCAGAAAAGCTGTCTTTATTCATTATTAGAGGATGTTGCCCTGCCGCCCCATCCTCCTGATCCTCGATGGGAAGCCACCATCGACTGGACAGCTCAGTCTGATTCAGGACTGATGATCGTCAAAGCGAATGGCATCTCGCAAGAGCGCACACTCGCATCAGACGATAAAACGACCGCTTTAGCGACGATGCTACAAACCCTTGTCGAGGGAGAGACTGCTGTGCTGGATGCCCTGGCAGATATTCATGGCGTGGGGCATCGTGTCGTTCATGGGGGTGCTGAGTATTCGGCTCCGACTCGGGTTACCCCAGAGGTTAAGTCGGCGATCGCCCGATTGATCCCCTTGGCGCCTGCCCATAATCCGGCAAATTTGGAAGGCATTGAGGCTATCGAACAAACCTTAGGGGACGTCCCTCAAGTTGTTGTGTTTGATACGGCCTTTCACAGTCAGATGCCCAAAACGGCATCGACTTATCCCATTCCCTATGAATGGACTGAGAAAGGGATTCGTCGCTATGGGTTTCATGGCATCAGTCATGACTATTGTGCTCATCGAGCTGCCCAGATGCTGCAAACGCCATTAGAATCTCTAAAGCTCATCATTTGTCATTTGGGTAATGGAGGGTCGCTATCCGCCGTGAACCACGGACACAGCATTGACACCACGATGGGCTTCACGCCGTTGGAAGGGCTGATGATGGGCAGTCGCAGCGGCTCCATTGACCCGGCAATTTTGATTCACCTGATGCGCGACCATGGTGTGACACCGGATCAGCTGGACACCATGCTCAACAAAGACTCTGGATTAGAGGGCGTCTCCGGCATCTCCAGTGATATGCGCGAGATTCAAAAAGCCATGGACGAGGGGAGCGATCGCGCCAAACTCGCCATCGATCTCTATCTCCATCGACTCAAATCCTGCATTGGTTCCATGCTGATGAGTCTGGAAGGACTCGACGCCCTCATTTTCACCGCTGGCATTGGTGAACACACGCCCGCTATCCGTGCGAAAACCTGCGATGCCCTGACGTTTTTAGGACTCGGTATGGATGCTGACAAAAACACCGCCGCCCATCCCGATTGCGACATCTCCACCCCCGAATCGACGAGTCGAGTCTTGGTCATTCACACTGAAGAAGATTGGGCGATCGCCCAATCATGCTGGCGTTTGCTGACATTAACCAATGAAATACAAGATGATGAGGTCCTGTGATCGTGTTACATCATCATTTTTTTTACAGCATCATGTTTTATTGAATGGTCTCTATCTCCCCCTATTCCTTGATCCTCTTACCCTATGAAGCCTCTCACCCATCGCACGAAGATTGTTGCCACCATTGGGCCCGCCAGCGGCTCTCCCGATATTCTCAAAAACATGGTTCAAGCTGGCATGAGTGTTGCACGGCTCAATTTTTCCCACGGGAGCTACGACGACCATGCCAAGATGATCAGCTTGCTGCGATCGGTGTCGAAGGAGTTGGATACGCCGATTACGCTCCTACAAGATTTGCAAGGGCCAAAGATTCGTGTGGGGCAATTGCCTGAGGATCAGATCGAACTCATTGAAGGGAACACCCTTGATCTGGTGCCGTTGGAGGACTTTGCGGGTCAACCTAATACGGCATCCATCGACTATCCGTATTTGGCAGAAGAAGCAAAAGCGGGCATGCAGATTTTGCTAGATGATGGTTTGCTCGAACTCCGCATTGACGAGGTGATTGGGGATATGGTGCGCTGCTCTGTGGTGCAAGGCGGATTGCTGAAAAGTCGCAAAGGCGTCAATTTGCCCAGCCTCGACCTGCGGCTTCCATCGCTGACGGACAAAGACAAGCAGGATCTGGAATTTGGTCTATCTCAAGGGATTGACTGGGTATCGCTCAGCTTTGTGCGGAAGGCGGAAGATGTGCAGATGCTGCGAACCATGTTAGACGCGCATGGGGCAGGGGATGTCCAAGTGATGGCAAAAATTGAGAAACCCCAGGCGATCGCCAATCTCGAATCCATCATTGAGGCGTGCGACGGCATTATGGTGGCGCGGGGCGACCTGGGGGTTGAGATGAAGACGGAAAAAGTGCCGATGTTGCAAAAGCGCATTATTCGAGAGTGCAACAAGCGCAACATCCCGGTGATTACGGCGACTCAGATGCTCGACAGCATGATTCGCAATCCTCGACCGACCCGTGCGGAGGCTAGTGATGTGGCCAATGCCATCATCGACGGCACCGATGCTGTGATGCTGTCGGGCGAATCTGCTGTGGGCCAATATCCCGTCCAGTCGGTGGCGATGCTGGCTCGTATCGCATCAGACGTGGAACCCGGCATTCAATATGTGAACAATCCACCGGCCTTGACGGATGAAACCCATGCCCTCAGCGAAGCGCTCAATACCATCGACAATGTTTTGAGTCTGCGGGGGATTGTGGCGTTTACCGCTACGGGGTATACGGCTAAGATTGCGGCGGGTGAACGGCCAAAGGCTCCTGTTATTGCCATTACGCCCGATATCAAGGTTTATCACCGCATGAATTTGGTGTGGGGCGTGGTTCCTATTTTGGTGGACGATGATCTCGGCTCGTTCGAGGAGCTGGTGCAGCAAGCGGAAGAGATTATGCTTCACCGAGAGTTGGCTGATCCGGGAGATCAGATTTTAATCATGGGCGGTATTCCAGCTCGCACTCCCCAAGGCACTAATTTTCTGAAGCTCCATCGTATTCAGGCGAAGAGATGAGTCCGCTGACGAGTCAGCGTCAGGATCGTCATTCCATAAAATCACCTCCTACGATTAGGCGGCTTTCTGGTGGGGACACACGGACGTCATTCGTGTCAATTTAAGAAGCTTTCCTTGCTCAGCCTATCGTTTGTCCTTCATCCTCTAGCCCTTTCTCTCAATCGTGGGAGAAGCGATCTGGCAAGCCCCGAAGGATTTTACAGCCAGCGGGGAAAAGGTTTCAAATCCCTTGCGGGGAAAAGGTTGATTGCGACGAGATCCCCCGGACGATCGCGCCTGAGAACTCTGAGTTTCAATCCCCTTGCGGGGAAGAGGTTGATTGCGACTAAATGCCAAGCTCTTGAATGCCATTGATGCTCAGCCGTTTCAATCCCCTTGCGGGGAAGAGGTTGATTGCGACTTTAAGGATGTCAGTTTTATCAAGTCGTACAGTTTTGTTTCAATCCCCTTGCGGGGAAGAGGTTGATTGCGACCTCACTGAGATCCAAGTGGAGCCAACTGTATTTACTGTTTCAATCCCCTTGCGGGGAAGAGGTTGATTGCGACATTTTGACATCTTCCATCAAAGAACAACGGGAACGTGTTTCAATCCCCTTGCGGGGAAGAGGTTGATTGCGACTTGAGCATGAACGCTCGTTCATTAATGCACATCCTGGTTTCAATCCCCTTGCGGGGAAGAGGTTGATTGCGACACTCCATCCTTGCCCTGTCCAGTAAGAATCAGTAAGTTTCAATCCCCTTGCGGGGAAGAGGTTGATTGCGACGCGGAAAATAATGCCTATGTCAAGGACATCCTGATAAGTTTCAATCCCCTTGCGGGGAAGAGGTTGATTGCGACAATCCATACCTGAACGGGCACGCACTCTCACCGAAAGTTTCAATCCCCTTGCGGGGAAGAGGTTGATTGCGACGGCGGTAGCCTACAACTCTTGACCCACCACAGTCTCACGCCTCACTTGCGCGAACCCAAACCGTTTCAGACTTGAAACACTAGTTGAGCCATGAAACGAAATCGACTCAACGTCTGAAACACTTGCCTCACATAGGATTCGACCTTTGCGCGGATCTCCTATCATGCGTCAAACGCGGAAACCCATCATGGACAAGCCATTGACTGTCATTAGCAGCACTCGCTCCCAACAACACCCCATCACCAGCGCAGCCCAGCGCGTCATACCAAACCACCCTCTTTGCGGAGGGCATCAGGCACCAAGCCTAAACCCATTCGCCTGTGCAGAAGATATGCGCCATCCTATGAAGACAAACCCAATCTAATTGTCAAGGTTCTATTTGGAGGGACACGTATCCCACCTCCTCATACCCTACCGCGATTTCCCCAAAACCACCTCTAATTTCAGAAAAGCTTTGCACTATGCGCCAATCAGGAAACCAAAAGCAGCAATCAGAAGGATAACGAATAACGACGTGCAGAGAAATGATGATGAAACACACGTCGAGGACCCTTCACGACTGCTGACTGTCAACACTCAAATCCACAAAGGGTCAGAAATTTCGGAACGGGGAAACGCAGACGGGGGATATTTTGCCTATGTGGACGGCAAGAGGGGCGATCGCCCAGTGGGGTCAAGTCTGTTGACCCCTGAGGCGAGATCAGCGAGGAGCTGCTGAATTTGGGCCGCAATGGTGGGGTCGGGATCATTCCTCAGGCTGGGCAATACCTCTGCCAGCACCGTGGGTGATGCCATCTGCAAATACATCAGAGACGCCTCACGCACAAAGCTTGCCTCGTGACGTAGCCCATACAAAATCTGCTCAATCGTGACACTCCAGCGCGATCGCTGGGCAAAGTGAAAACAACAGGCCAGCGTCCAGTCAGAAATGAAACTCCGAAGCTCCAATAAGAAGCGGAGACGCTGACTGGCAGACATGGGTTCATACCCAATCATGGGCTTAAACAGATTCAGCTTTTCACGATCAGAAAGTTGAGGCTCCAGCATCATGAGAACGATGTGTTTCTTCTGCAAATCAACGGTGTTGTCCAAAATTTCCAAGCCTCGGGCAACGCTGTCATCCAATTCAGACCGGATGTTGAACGACGCAGCCTGAACCACATCCGACGGGTAAAGAAACCGCATGAGTAAAAACACCCGATCAATCGAATCATTTCGCTGATATTGCAACGCGCGGCGCAACAGTCCCAATTCTTGCGTCACATTGCGATCAGGCGCGAGATCGACTAGCGCTGCATAGGTTTGCCCAATAAAAGACAATTCTTGATTAATCAGATTTTCAACACCGCGACGACCAAGAATTTCAGCCGCTGCCTCGACGCCATCATCGCCATCAGCACTCAGCAGAGTTCGTAACAAGCTGCGGCGATCGCTCCCCCACGACGACATCAAATGTCGCACCAAGCTTGCCAACGCATCATCCGTTCCAATGCGACTAATGGCTTTCCAAATAGCAGTACGCACAATATGAGGACGGTGCGCTTCTTCTGCCATCCCAATCAGCATTGGCACAACCTCAACCCCCAACCGTGTCAAGGCTTTGATGGCTGCATCCCGAGTTGACGAGTAATACAGTGCTCGAATGATCGATGAATAATAGTCATCAAACTGTGTGGCGGCGATCGCCTCCAACGCGGCACACCGCACCCGCAACGAGCGATCCCGCAACAAATTTGGAATGTAAAGACTGAGCGCTTGGAGATATCGTGCATCTTCCAACGCATGGCAACCCATTAATCGCTCTCGTTCTGACGCTTTATTGGTCAACATCCGACGAAGCACATTAGTGGCTTCAGATTTTTCGTGAGAGTTCCCCTGCCGCAACATCAGCGCCGCCGCCGTTCCCCGAATGACCGCATCGACATCGGGCTTGAGATACTGCCGCAGCTGTTGCATATCAGGCTGCTCTTCTGCCAACCAGATATAGCGCATGGCCAGGGCAAACACCGTTGGGTCCGTTTCCTCGTTGAGGAGCGATCGCACATCAGTGAGATACGCAGCCTTGGGATAGTCGAGCATTGCCTCCAGACTCTGTTTTTGAATGTCAGGCGATTCTTTCTGGAGGCGCGGGGCCAGCATTTCGCCCACATTTTCAGGATCAATACTGGCTAGCAGTTGAATACACTGTTGTTTGTCTGCTGTGGTCTTGGAGTGGTCAATGGCATCAACAATCGCCCGGCGAAACGCCCGCGTATCAGCATCGCTAGAGGCAAGGTTCAGCTGTCCTTTTTCTGCACTCAAGACCAACAAATTCATATACCGAGAGCGGAGGGCGATCGCGGCCAACAGTCCAATGGTGGCAAGCACTGCAATTTCAGCCACAAACACCCAATTCTGAACAGACTGCGGCAAGGGGCCAAACCCCTTCAAGTTCCGCTGAGAGAACCCAATTGTTCCAATAATGAGAAGTCCAGAAACGCCCGTTGCGATGGGTTCAGCAATCCCCCGCACCCATTCTTGAACCTGTCCCCGAGCATAGTCAGGAATAGGCTGAAACAACACTGGAGAGGTGCCGGCAAGAACGGTATAGCGCAACCATTCATCGACAAACCTCAGAATAACCACACCCCAAAAGATAGAAATCAGCCCGACCATAGCCAACCCGCTGATGCCCAAAATGGCAATGGGCAATAGCATCGTGGCCACAAATACACCCAGCCGTTCAATCACACGGCTGGCTGCAAACCATTGGGTTGCTAGCTCCGCAATGCCCAAAAGGGCACTCAGCAATGCAAGAAAATCTGCAATCTCTCCACCACTGACATCAAAATTTTGCTCAAGCTGACTCAAATATTGAAAATCAATATGGAACCAGAGCGATTGACACATCGCAAAGAAAATAATGACCAGAGCAACGTAGAGCCGTAATGGCCCCTTTAATCGACGGGCTGCAAACGTCGGTTGTGTATCCTGTGTTCGTTGCCGGGTCGAGTCTGGAAATGCTCGCCGATATCGAGTAACCAGGTACAGCAGAATTCCGGCTCCAACTAGTAGCGCAGCAGACGCAAGAAACACAATATTGTCTAGGCCAATCAGCTTTCTCAACACCGGAAGAGAAAATCCACTGATCACATCAGCAATCAACACGCCGCTACTGATGAAGGGATAGGAGCGTTTAATTTCGCGGATATTGAAAATTTGATTCGCCGTAATGGAGGTATTCAACTCATTGAGGGTGTAGAGCGCATCCAACCACAACCGAATGAGAAAGATACTGTATCCGCCCAGAACAGCAACCCCAAACCCCAACTTAAACATCAAAAGGGGAAGAGCCATCAACAGGGGCGTCAAAACAATGACTCGGCGCAGGGATAAAAATCGCTGAAGCCAAGAATAGAAGAAGCCTAAGATCGCCCCCATGCCAGCACTTGCGAGATAAATCAGTGGGAGGGAGTTGGCTCCATATTCATCAATGAAAAGAACCGCCGCACTGACTTCTAGCCAAAGAATGCCGACGTAGGACACCGTATAGAAAGCAAACATCAAAAATGTCCGCTCTGCTTCCTCTGAGCGAATATTCACCCAACGCAAGATACGCTGCCTTAGCCCACGGCTTTTTCTCAGAAACCGTCTACGTTTCTTACCCATGCACGATTACAAAACTCATAAAAAAGCGATAGCCGTAGACCCATTCGTTAGGGCATAGAGGTTGTTGTGTGAGTGCAAATCGCCCGCACAACAAAGCCCTATCCAACGATGGCGACAGCTATAGATTGCTTCCTGAGCTAAAACGGATAGATCATGATTTCTGTGTAGAAACCCCCGATGTTGCCCTGCTTTAGTCTGGAGCGTGATAAGTAGATGTCCATAATTAAACGTATCCTTACAAATCCTGTGCCGACCGCTGCGCAGGCGGCACAGGATTTGGGGTTTTGGTTTTAATTATGTCCAGGTACTTCATCCACAGCTAAATTGTGGATTGTTGATAGCTATTCACTATATTTCCCGAACTTCCAAATTGTATGGCCTTTTTATGTGAAACGTTAGTTGTCAGTGCATCCTGGCTCGGCAAAGCAAGAATCGCTGGTTGATAATGGCGAATCAAACAACAGGGATGATGGCGCATTGACGATCACGCGTTCAGCCGAGCTGAGTGCAATGCTGAATTCAATGGCGGTTACGGTTAAGCCGTGAAGAATCCCAACTGTTGGTCTTAAGTTAAAACTCACCTATTTTGGTGGTTGTCCCCCGCCAGAGGCAGGAGCCAACCACGCAATTGAAATAGCTATAGCGCTCCGCGCTTAAGTTGAACCAATATTTTTGTGGAAAGCCGCGCGGAGCGC
>JBCCWF010000153.1:0-12991 GCA_039194035.1 Cyanobacteria bacterium P01_E01_bin.6
GTGGCGCATCGCGCCACTCACACAACTTCATTCGCCCGTTAACCCAGGCCAACGTCTGTTGGATCAGAGGGGAAGTGGCACGCAACATGATGAGTTGATGGCAGTTGAGTTGACGTGGATGAAACGTGGGGTTGAATTTGGGTGAGTGTTGGGAATTCCTGTCGGCAGCGATCGCCCTCTTTGGGACAGCGTCCATAGAGCCGACACATAGTTGGATCGGGATTGATGGGACTACGGGGTTCTCCTGTCAGGGCTGGGGTTTTGGGTTTGGCTTCGAAGCTAGGAATGGCATCGATTAATGCTTTGGTGTATGGGTGACGAGGATGATTGAACAGCTCCTCCGCAGGGCCAGCTTCTACAATCTTGCCCAGATACATCACCAAGACGCGATCGCAGAGCAGTCGCACCACATTCAAATCATGGGAAACAAACAGATAGCTCATGCCCAGCCTCTCTTTCAAATCTGCCAGCAAATGCAGAATGATGGCCTGCACGGATACATCTAGAGCCGAAGTCGGTTCATCCAAAATTAATAACTTTGGGTTGAGGGCGATCGCCCGGGCAATGCCGACGCGCGCTTTCTGGCCACCAGACAGTTGATGGGGGAAGCGGGGCAACAGTTCATGGGGGAGGCCGACCCAATTGGCAAGTTCATTAGCCCGTTCTCGCAATTGTTGGCGATCACGAATTTTTCCCAGTCGCCTTAACGGTTCGGTGATGGTGTCAAAGGCGGTGTAGCGAGGATTGAGGCTATCGGTCGGGTCTTGAAAGACCATCTGGAGCTGGGAACGGACAGGATGTTGGGCAAAATGCCGAACGGAGACAGAACTGATCAGCTCATCATTGAACCAAATCTTTCCATCCGTTGGATCCAGAAGTCGGGCAATGAGCCGAATCAGGGTTGACTTTCCACAGCCAGATTCTCCCACCAGCCCCACGCTTTCGCGATCGCCAATGGTGAAGTCGATGCCATCGACGGCGTGCAGCCGTTTGGGATTTGCAGGGGTACCTCCCACAGGAAACAGCTTGCTGAGCCCCTGCACCGTTAACAATTCAGCAGACGGTGAGGAGGCAACGAAATCGGGATGGGAATCTAGGGTGGACGTTGGCATAGGAGGTGAACCAATTGAGTGCGTTACAGCAGCAGGCAGCAGCAGGGCGCCCGGTTGTGCCCCTCTAGAGAACAAGGGTTACGGGACTTGAGCAATAGAAGAGGGAACGGCGATCGCCCCTGTTTCTGATGCATGCCAACAGGCGACAAAATGTCCCTCATCGACCCACTCGCGGCTGAGAGGCGTCTGGTCACACATCGAGGTGTGGCGATCGCACCGTTGACTAAAGCGACATGGAGGCAACGAGGCTGATCGTAAATCCGGTAAATTTCCTAAGATCGGTTCCAAATCATCAAATCCTTTGTGGGGTTCTGGCGTAGCCGCAATGAGTTTGGTCGTGTAAGGGTGGCACGGCGCCGTGAAGAGGGTGTGGGTCGGAGCCGATTCCACCACATGCCCCGCATGCATCACCACAATGCGATTGCAATATTCAGAGGCCAGAGCCAGGTCATGGGTAATGAGTAAGGTTGCCATCTGATTGTCTTTGGATAAGGTGGCTAGCAGATTCATAACCGCTGCTTGAGTGGTGACATCCAGGCCCGTGCTGGGTTCATCCGCAATCAGTAGCTTGGGCGCACAGGCTAGCGCCAGAGCAATCATAATCCGCTGGCACAGCCCACCCGATAGTTCATAAGGATAGGCCGCATAGCGCTGTTCTGGATCGGGAATGCGCACACTGGCCAACAACTCAATCGCGCGAGGTTTGAGTTGATTTTTCGCCAGTCCTGAATGGCATCGCAGCACATCTTCAATCTGTTTTCCCACTTTGCGAATGGGATTCAGGGCTGTACGAGGATTTTGAAAAATCATCGACAGATCCCGACCCCGGAGTTGACGGAGCACCTTTTCGGGAGTTTGCAATAGGTCGTAGGTGCGATCGCCCACTGGAGTAAAGTGCGCCGTACCTGATGTGACATTCCCAGCTCGATCGAGGATGCCCATCACCGTAAAAGCCGTCACCGATTTGCCTGATCCGCTCTCTCCAACAATGCCGACCATTTCGCCTGAGTTCACCCCAAAGTTCACCGCCTCCAGTGCTCTGACAATGCCGGAACGGGTGCGAAATTCAACCGATAAATTGTCAATAGCAAGGAGTGTCATAGGAGGAGGATGGACGAGTTGAGAGGTAAAGAGATAGAGGAGTGACGCAGGGTTAAGAGATGGAGGGAGAGGAAAAGTGGAGTGACGGGAATGAAGAGGGTAGATGGAGCCAAAACGTATCGGGGGAATGGCATGAAGCGATCGCTTCTGAGATGACAGGTTTTGGAGTCGCGAAAGGGTGGATGAGCATGACAATCACCCTACGTGCGCATGCGCGGATCAATTAAGTCTCGTAGCCCATCACCGAGCAGATTGAAGCAAAACACCGCTAACATCAGGACGACTCCAGGGAAAATGGCGAGCCACCATTCCCCAGAAATAATATAGGTGGCCCCTTCCGCCACCATAATCCCCCACTCCGCTGTGGGTGGACGCACCCCTAGCCCAATGAACGACAATCCGGCTGCATTCAAAATAGCCCAACCCATGTTGAGTGATACATGCACCATCATCACAGGCAAGACATTGGGAAACAAATGCGCTGCCATAATGCGAACATCGCCATTGCCAGCCAGTCGGGCAGCTTCAATAAATCCTGCCTCTCGCCGGGTCAGCACCTCCGAACGAATCACCCGTGTATACAGCGGTAGATTGATGATCGCCGTGGCGTAGATGATGTTTTCGACGGTGTTGCCTAGAGCGGCGACGAGTCCCATGGCTAGAATAAAAAGCGGAAAGGCCATGATGGTATCAACGATGCGACTGATGATGCGATCGCACCACCCACCGTAATAACCCGCCGAAACTCCCAAGACACTACCGACGAGAAACGAAAGAAACACAGCCGCAATAGCAATACCTAAGTCCAATCGAGTTGCGACAATGACGCGGCTCAAAACATCGCGTCCCAATTGGTCAGTGCCGAACCAGTGCGATGCAGACGGAGATTGGAGCGCAACCGCCGCATTGGTGGTTAAGGGGTCATAAGGGGCGATCGCTCCACCCAGTAGTGCGAACAATACAAGTACCGAAAAGAACAAGAACGCGCCAAACGTGATTTTGTTTTCACCAATCACATAGCGGGCATGGCCGAAGGTTGTGGCTGTCATGACTCTACTCCAGCACGAGGATCAATGACGGTGTATAGCAAATCAATCAGCAGGTTGAGGAAGACGTACAGCAAAGACATAATCAGCACAAAAGCCTGCACCGGAGCATAGTCTGATGCCACCAGTGCCGATACCGCATAGGATCCAATCCCTGGCCACGCAAATACTTTTTCGACGAGAACATTGGCTCCCAATAGAAACGAAAACACAATGCCCAAGGTCGTAATCACAGGCAGCATCGCATTACGAAAGGCATACCCAAAGAGAATCATACGGGGGGGGAGACCATTGGCTCGGGCCGTACGGATGAAGTCACTCGACAAGACGCCTAGCATGGCAGCACGAGTGACGCGGGCAAGGGGCGCAAGGGCAAATAATCCCAGCGTAATCGCAGGTAAGATCAATTGCTTAAAGGCTGCCCAAAAGAGCTTGAGATCCCCAGCAAACAGACTATCAATCAAATAAAATCCAGTGACGGTATCTGGCGGAGAATAGATAATATCGAGTCGCCCTAAGGGGGCTGGGGCAATGCCCAGCCGAAAATAAAACACATAGAGCAACAAGAGTCCCGTAAAAAAGGTCGGCAGCGACACCCCCGCCGTAGCCAGCACTCTCACGCTATGGTCAATCCACGAGCCAGGACGAGTTGCCGCCAGAATGCCCAATGGCAGAGCCAGAGAAATGGAGAAGATGAGTCCAGCTAGCGTTAGTTCTATCGATGCAGGCAACCGCGTTGACAAATCTGCAACGACCGCTTGCCCAGTGGTGAATGAAAACCCTAAATCTCCCTTGGCTAAGTCTCCCAGATAAATCAAAAATTGTTGGAAAAGGCTCTTATCTAAGCCCAAACTGACACGAATGTCGTCAATGGCTTCTTGGGTGGCGGCTGGCCCCGCAAAATAGGCAGCGGGGTCACCGGGCAACGCCCGCGCCAGCAAAAACGTGATCACCACAACCCCAATGATGCTAGGAATCGCGGCGAGAACCCGACGACCAATGACAGGAAGAGGAGAATGACGTGCCATAGAACGATATCAATCTCATTAACAAAACCAATTCAATCAGCTAAAGCTCACCTATTTTGCGTATTCTTGTGGCTGTCTTCCACCGGAGGCGGGAGACAGCCACGCAATTCAAATGTCTAACAGCTTACCAAAGCCCAATGCTCGAAACAGTGTTCCTAGTACCCTGTCATGAAATACATGGGGGGTCACTCATGTATTTCACAATCTTCAGCTGGGACGCCAAACTGGAGACTCTGTCTGGGGTGTTCATTGTGATGGCTATCGGGCTAGGTTGTTTCATGCTGGTTGTGGCGGGCATTGCCCATCACACGAATTCTGCACGAACTGACTTGCGCCCAACTCCCCAAGAGTAAATAGCCCAGTGAATGGCGGGTCTTTTTTTCTAGACCCTGGACGCCTCGGATAGAGGATTCCTCGGTTGAAACCCTCCACCCCGATGCAAACCGAATCGGTGCTCATCTGCTTCTTCAGAAATGGCTACGCCTTGCGCAACTGACGATAGTCGAGCTGACGATGGAACCAATATTGATATCCCTCAAGGTTTGATTGCATCACGGCAGAGAGATAGGGTTGAAGAATCGGAACACGGGGCATTTCGTCAAAGGCAATTTTCAGAAATCCTTTGACGTTCTTGTCATATTCAGGATCACCAGGTGCGGTCGCTAACGCTGCATCAATGAATTTATCCATCTCCGGATTTTGATAGGAACTGCCATTAAACGTCGCATTTTGGCCGTGGTACGAGTAGAAGAAGAAATAGTCTGGGAAGTTGAGCCAGCCTCCAAAATTGTTCACAATCATGGGACGGCTTTTTTCCACCAACACGGCTCGGAAGTTGGAACCCGGCACTTTCTCTAACGTGACATTGATACCGATTTTCGCCAGCGCTTCCTGGGTCAGTACGGCTAGAGGCTCTGCCCACTCCTTTGCACCTAGATTGAAGGCCAGTGTGGTATCAAAACCGTCTGGATAGCCTGATTCTGCCATCAATGCCTGGGCTTTATCCAAATCCGTGTCGTATGGGTAAGGCTGAGGCCAGTCAATGGTGCTGGGTTCTTTGCTGGTTGCCCCATACATCGGAACACATTCCCCATACATGGCAGTTTCAACGATCGCATCGTATGGCATCGCGTAAGCAACAGCCTGACGTACCTTGATATCTGCAAAGGGGTTGGGTGCACCGTTTAACTCAGGCTGAGCATGGAGATCGATGGTGTAGAGAGAATTCTCGATCGGAGTTGTGACAACGGTATATTTTCCTGTTTCCTTCAGCTCTTTCACATCTTTCTCGGCCACATTGAAATTGATATCAATATCGCCGCGCTCCAGCAATGCACGCCGATTACCGGCTTCAGGGACGTTCAATTCGATAATTTTCTGAGCCTGGGGAAGAGGCCCAGATTTCCAGTCGTCAAAGCGCACCAACACGACTCTCTCTTCAGGTTGGAAGCTTTCAATGGTATAAGCCCCACCGCCTGCATCGTTGGCGTTAACCCATTCTAAGCCCCAAGGATCCTCATCAGTGACGTTGGGTTCGACCAACTTAGAATTGATAATGGCAGGAATCGGCACTGCCATATCCATTAACGTGAGTTTGTCTATGCGAAGGAAACTGACTTTGAACGTATGGTCATCGATGACCTCAAATTGTTCTGGATTTTCAAGGGCACCCGCTTTCATTTGAAAGGTTGGGAAACCACCAACAGAAACCGCACGATCGTATGACCATTTCACGTCATTGGCCGTGACTGGACTACCGTCATGGAAGGTGGCATCTTTTCTCAACGCGAAAGTGACGGACAGCTGATCGTCTGCAACTTCCCAGGATTCGGCAAGCTCGGGCTGAATGTCTGTGTAGTCATAGGACAGGGTTCCATCAGCCAACGTCTTGGTGCCAAAGGTGACGAGGCGATCATAGATACACCAAGAAATGCCGTAGGAAGGACGATTGGTTCCCACCTGATGCAAGTCAAGACCATTGGGGAATCCGCCCCCACTAGCCACGGTGATAACAGCAGGCTCGGCGCTGGATGTGCTTTCAGCAACAGGAGCTGACTCAGTCGATTCAGCTGCAGGTTCTGATCCTGAACCACAGGCATTCATGAGAGCCGCTAGAGAAATTCCAGCGGTAAACGCTGTTCCGCGCTTGAGTAAAGCTCGTCGCCGCATTGCTTGCCTCCGTTACCAACCATGGGTTATCGATACATTGGCCTTAGACTAGGGCAACCCTATGAATGTTTTCGGGAAATTTTCGGGAAGATTTCGGGAAGATTCATCCGGATGCCTATGGGGCTTGTATCATTGCTGCATCGTTGAAAGCCTATTGAACATCTTCGACATCAGTACCTCGGCATCATTAAAAATCAGTTGCTAAACCCTGTGCCATCCACTGCGCGGGCGACGCAGGGTTTACCGGTTTTATATTTAATTGTGTCTACCGACTTAGAAATCTTCGAAGCAACGTCTATAGTCAACAGCGTTACATTTGGACTGATTACGAGTAAACCTCGTGCGCGTTAACTCTTCTTCGTTACCCATTGCTCTTACATTCATCCTCGGTACGGGACTGTCCATTCTCGCGACGTTTGCCGTTGCCCGATGGGAACGGGCAAACTATCGGTTGCAATTTCAACGTCAGACCGACAGTCTCACCACTGCTCTTCAGCGCAGCATCAACCGCCACACTGATATTTTGCTTGCCTTAGGCGACTTCTATAACGTTTCACAGAATAACGTCTCTCGCGATGACTTTAATCGCTTCGTCGAACGGGTTTTGGTCGACAATCCTGGTATCCAAGCGCTGGAATGGGCACCCATCGTTCTGGATGGCGATCGCCCCATCTTCGAAGCAACCCTTCAGACCGACGGGTATTCTTCCTTCCACATCACCGAGCGGGATAGTCGCGGAGGTTTGATTCGGGCAAAGCAGCGCCCTTACTATGTCCCTGTCACCTATGTGCAACCTTGGGAAGATAACGAACTCGCGTTTGGATTTGATCTAACCTCTAACAGCACCCGCCGCATTGCCTTAGAAACGTCACGAGATACCGGAAAAGTCGCTGCGTCTGGCCGCATTCGGTTGGTTCAAGAAAACAAAAATCAATTTGGCTTTCTTGTTTTCCTCCCGCTATACAACAGCTCGTCATCACCTCAGGATGTAGAAGATCGTCGCCAAGGGTTAACTGGCTATCTGCTGGGAGTCTTTCGAGTATCCGATGTGGTTGAAGAATCTTTACAAGCCCTTAATTACGATATTGATTTTGTCTTGACCGATCAAACAGCCACTGGCGCAGAAACGTTCTTAGGTACCTACGATGCCGCAACCCAAACGTTGACAACTGACATCACTCACACCCCGATGACCAGCCGGATACTCTGTCCCAATAATGAGGATTGCAGCCACTCACTGACCACTGGAGGCAAACAATGGGCGATCGCCTTTTCTCCTGCAAGCAATTACCCCTCTCCACCCATATGGGCAACCCTCTCCACCTTACTCATTGGTTCATTGCTCACCATCATGATTGCCCGATATCTCTCTCAAGCCCAAGCAGAATTGGCCAGAACCCGAGAACTCAGTGACTTGAAAATTCGACTGTTTTCGATGGCATCCCATGAGCTACGAACACCTCTCAGCACCATTCTCATCTCTGCCCAAAGCTTAGAATCAAGGGCCCCATCCGCTCATTCTGAATCTAACCAAACGTCATTGTCTCTGGATAGAACGACGACGACTGACGGGCTCAATCAACAGCGGATTTATCGTCGGATTCGTGCAGCGGCGAAGCGCATGAATCAGCTCTTGAATGACCTATTGACCTTATCTCGAGCAGAGGCTGGCAAACTTCAGTATTTGCCTGAAATTCTCAACTTACCTTCATTTTGCCAGCAGCTCATCGAAGAAGTTCAATTTAGCGTTGAAACCACTCCGCTCATTAAGTTAATCGTCGTTGGTGACTGTCAAATGGGGTATGTTGACCCCCAATTATTACGAGCCATTGTGACAAATTTGCTCACCAATGCAGTGAAATATTCTCAACCTAATCCTCAGGTGACATTAACGCTGATCGAAAATCCTCACAATATTCTTTTCAAGGTACAAGATAATGGGATTGGTATTCCAGAAGTAGATCAAACCCACTTGAATGAGGCGTTTTATCGAGGAACGAATGTGGGAGAGATTGCCGGCACGGGATTGGGATTATCGGTCGTGCATGCCTGCTTGACCCTTCACCATGGAACGCTGAGCTGCAAAAGCACCATTGGTAAAGGAACAACCTTTACGGTCTCTCTTCCTCGAATTGATTAGCGCTGAATCAGCTGAACGCATGAACCAGTCGTGTTCTGAATTCAGGTCTCAACATGACGTGGCAAACTGCTCAAAATTTCAACAAAGAGATGAGAGTTTGGGGCGCGCAACACGCGTCCCAAACTCTGGTTCCTCTGTAAACTTTGCCAAGTCGTGTTCTCAACCTGACTTGGGTTTAGCAACGATTTAAGATTGCTGGAGTCGATAGCCGACCCCGTGAACTGTTTCAATGAATGTTTTGGATGCCCCAGCACGTTTGAGCTTGTTGCGAAGACTCTTGATGTGGGCTTTGACTGTCTCTTCATCCGGTGGACTTTGCATCGACCAAAGAGCATCTAGGATGAAGGAGCGACTCAATACCCGCCGCCCATTCCGCATCAGGAGTTCTAGAATAGAAAACTCCTTTGGGGTCAATCGTAAGGATTGATCGCGATAGCTCACATCATAGGTTGTGGGATTCAGACTGAGTTTTTCCCACCACAACACGGATACGGATGATGAGCAGCCCCGACGCAACAACGCTCGAATTTGGGCTAATAGTTCGGCCAAGTCAAAGGGTTTGACCATGTAGGCATCAGCTCCAGCATCCAACCCACAGACCTTATCTTGACTGGTGTCTCGGGCTGTGAGCATCAGAATAGGAAGCCCATACCCTTGGCTACGCAGTCGCTGACACAACCGAATGCCGTCCAAACTTGGCAAGGTAACATCGAGAAGCGTCAGGTCATAGTCTAAGGACTGCATCTGACACCAACCGGATTCACCGTCCTTAACGACATCCACTACATAGCGCTGAGCAACCAAGATCTCAGTCAACGATTCAGCAAGCTGGACATCATCCTCAACCAACAGAAGACGCATCTTAATTCAATCAAGCCTTTGTTAGGACTCGACATAAGCGAGTATTTCTATATGACTAGAATGATGGATTATGGAATTTACGTTGTTTGCTGTAATACATTCTCGGGTGATGAGAGACAACACGTCTCAATCGCTCATTTTTTCGTAAACTTTGCCAAGTGGTGAGAAAAGATAGAGGGGTGTGCCTGCACAGTCCACACACCCCTCTAAGTGCCTGGGCACAATTAAAGCCAAAACCTCAAACCCTGTGTCGCCCGCTATGCGTGCGGCACAGGGTTTGAATTTGTTTTTTAATGGTGTCGAGGTACTTACAACTCTTTGACAAATGAAAGGCCTGTGTGGAGCAGGTGAAACCCGACAGCTTCGTATAGGGAATAGGCACCGCTAGGGTTTTGAGAATCAACCCCAATCTTTGCTGTGTCCATGCCTGCAGCCTTGAGTCGGGTCATCCCTTCTAGAAGAAGGGCACGACCTAGTCCTTTTCGACGAAAGCCACGTCGAGTGCCAAGTAATTCAATCCAGCCCTCACGGCAATTTTTGTGCTGGTTATAGGCAGAATCGATCTCCCCATAACAAAACGACGTCAGGGTGCCGTCGGGGGCGATCGCCACAAGGTTGAGATCAGACCGATAGTTTGGATCGTTGAACCAGTGAAGATATCGCTCGACACGGAGGGGATGGTGATTCCAGTGGTCGATAAACGATTGGTTAAACATGGCAACCCACGCATCAGCTTCTTCTTCTCCTTTGTTGTCACGAATGATGAATCCGTTGGGCAACGAGGGGTGCTGGATAGGGATATCGAGCGATCGCTGGAGCGTGTGAAAGCAGCGATCTTGGCAAAAGCCATAGGCTTCCAAATCCTCAATACGATAATGCAGTGTGGCGCGGCTCCCAGCCCGAAGCTGGACTGGCAGTTGGCGATCGCGCCCAACGTGACGCACACGCTGTTCTGCCCAGGCCAGGATATCGCTCATCAAGCCTTGGCGTCGAGCCTTGGGATGGATACGAAACCATAAACTGCTATCCAGCGGGGCAACATCGTCTTGGGGAAAACGAAGACCACAAAAAGCGATGATTGACCCTTGGCTATCTTCCCAGAAGCAGACATCTTGCGCTGGGTTGATTCCTGGCACAGTGAAAGCAAGATCAAGATTGGCGGGAGTCGTGAAATTATCGAGCCGATCACACTCTGCACAAAGATTCAGAAAATCGGCAAGGGCAGCATGATCGACCGTCCCTACATAGGGTCGTTGGGTTAAGAGTGTCATAGTGATTCACGTGATTGGAGGGGCTACACGATCGTTCATTCCTAACGAATCAGCAACGTTCCGTGCAATGAATTAGGTTGGGTTGAACAGTGAAAAGACCAAAGAGAATAAGCAGGCTAACAAAAGGATTGAGCCGTCAGACTGAGTGCGCCAGATTGTTAAGTAGCTAGCCATAAGTAAACGTAACCTTTCAAATCCTGTGCCGCCCGCGCAGCGGGGGGCACAGGATTTAGGGTTTTGGTTTTAATTACGTCCAGGTACTTAGCTAGATGAGGTTAATCGAATACATGTACTTTGGAAGGAACGACCACTAGTTACACTACAATATACTACATTGTAGTATATCAATTGAAATATCGGCAAGCGATAGGAAACGTTGCATGGCCATCGGTGTACGTCCCCTCTCGATCTTCAGGATGGCTCTTGGCTATTCCGCATGTCAGAAAGTGGCATCGCTCTCCATCGGCGGCGGGAGATGACGACGGCGCGGATGGAGAGCGATGCTGACGGTCTATCTAGAGAGTCTTTGATTCGTCTGGCATGGGGCGATCGCCCTCTTTCTGCTGCAAGGCATATTCTGCATCGAGTTCCTTGTTCAGAAAATAGTTGAGAAAGGTACGGATAAGGGCGATCGCACCCAGTTGTCCCAAAGATTCAAAGTTTGGGGTGATCGTTGTTGCTAAGATGTCCGATCCCAGTTGAAATTCCAGGGCAAGGGCAAGCCACATTCCAAACGTCAGCCGAAGTTGAATAAATGCTAGAGGCGTATCGGCAATAGGATGGCGACGGCGTCTAAACCGCATCGACACGACCTGTTGTAATGTCCGGAGAAGGCCGATGAAAATGGCTGTTGCGGCGATCGCCTCCAACAGAAACTTGAGCAGTGCAATGAACTGCCCCAACCCCTGTTCAAGATGTTCAACCCAAACGTCCATACTGACCCTCAAGGATGGTTGCTAAGCCAGGATCATCAAAATCCTGAATCACAGATGTTGCTCCTGCTGTGATCAAATCCTCTGGGGAGTGTGTTGATGCCACACCGATTGTCCGAATGCCTGCGCCAATCGCGGAACGAATACCAGAGGGAGAATCCTCAAAGGCGATCGCCTCAGATGCATGAACTCCGACTTGCTGGAGTCCGACTTCGTAGGGCATTGGATGAGGTTTCCCATAGGGCAACTCTTCACCAAGCACCACGATTTCAAAATAGTCACGGAGATTGAGAACTTCCAGTGAAAACCAGGCATTTTTAGGGGGTGCGTTGGTGACGACGGCACGCTTGAGATGATGGCGATCAACCCAGTCTAAAAATTCGGTCAATCCTGAGAGCCGCGTCAGGTCTGCTCGGGCTTGGTCGCGAAATAGCGCTTCTTTGCGATCGCCCAACTCAATGACTTTATCGTTGGAGAGGTGGGGCAACAAGTCGGCAATAATATCAGCATTGAGCCGCCCACTAAAATAGCGGTCATAGAATTTGCGATCAACCATGATACTGAATTCACGGAGCACATCCTTCCACACGCTGTAATGAATCGGGTCAGTATTCGTGAGAGTGCCGTCCAGATCAAACAGAATAGCTTTCAGCATAGAGCACATGTCATGGTGATAAATGGCTCATCAGGTAAGCCAAGAAAACTGGAATGATGCGATGAATGCGTTGCGATCGCCACCATCACGTTCCCCTGATTAAACCCCTCTGAGTCTATCCAAAGGTCGAGCCATTCCATCCCCACATCGCGCCTTTTGCATCGACAAATTCGATGTAGGTTCTGTTTTCAGGAATACCTAAGACATCATTGATTTGTTGGCAAAAATCTTGGCTCATTGTGCGAGTTTGTAACGATGACATGGTGCCAACACTTTTAATTTCAATGAAGCAGGTTGGATCTGTGGTGCCTGCGAAGGTCATCGCCATGTCGGGTTCAAAGGCCGTCATTACATAGGATTCTGGTTTTCCCAAATGCTTTGCCAGACTGGCAGAAAGCTGCTTTAGCATCGCTTCAACCGCTTCTTTTGCAGGCATAGTGATGGATGTCTGTACTTTAATCAACGGCATAACGACCCTCCAATGAATGCGCTTCAACAGTCTAAACCGTATCACTGAACGATTAAGGCAAACAACCTCATGTTAGTGATGTTAGGGTCTTGCTTAAAAATAAAATCCCCAAAATCCCAGAGAAGAGGGGGGGGGGGGGGGGGGGGGCACCCACACAGGCGAAGGGGATGAAGGTATTTTATTAAAAAGAAGAAAAAGAAATAAAAA
>JBCCWF010000154.1:0-12857 GCA_039194035.1 Cyanobacteria bacterium P01_E01_bin.6
ATCAAAAAATGTTCAAGTTATTTTTGCATGCTCCCTAAACTCAAATCTCTCCACAGTCCGCTCCAAGCAGGTGTTATTCGGGCCTGCTTAAGGCTCGGCTAGCGAGGCAATTTCTACTAGTTTATAGACAGACTCTTCAACTTCTTCCCAGATCTCTTCTGCAGGATAGTCGGAGCGGCTTGTGATTAAAGTCCAAGACACACCAACTTCAGGCCATGCCTCGTGCTGTGCATTAAATCCTGTCAAATCATCACCGCCAGCTTCACCAATACGAATGCCATATGGGCCACTCCCTGCAAACCGTTTTTTAAATTTTTTAAGGGCATCAGGACCAAGAATACGCCCCTCAGATATGGAGTCAAACCATTGAGCTACATCTTCTGTTGTTGATAAAAGACCGCCGTTTCCTCGAAGCGTCCATGACGGACCATCCTCCAGCCAAGGCTTATCAAGCGGTGTGCCTTGAGCTTCGCCCTGCACATAGCCTATGGCAAGAGTGCTGCTGTCCCAGTCGGCCAATCGATAGCCCATCTGAGGCGAGGTGGGCAATAGTATACTCTCACGCAGGACCTGTTCGAATGACTTACCTGAGACTTCTTCCACAATAATGGCGAGGAGGGTATATCCAGTATTTGAGTACGCTTCATTGGTACCTGATTCAAATAGAAGATCGGCCTCGAAAATCCGTTTGAGAACCTGTTGTTTGCTAACCAGTTCGTAGTCATCACCAATATATTCAGGGAGCCCAGTAGTATGATCTATCAGTTGAGCGACAGTCACATCAAGAAGCGGACTCGGAGCATTAGGAAAGAATCGAGACACAGTATCAGAGAGTCGAAGTTTCCCTTGTTCTTCTAGCTTCAACACGGTCGCTGCTGTCATCGCCTTAGTGATAGAGCCAATATCAAAGCCGGTTGTGACCTGCATTAAATCGCGCATCTCACGGTCACGAAGCCCTAGCGCCTCATGAATGACAACAGAATCTCGATAAGTGAGATAAGCGACCCCATAAAGCCCTTCCATTTCAAGCTTGTCGAGGGTTTGGCGAATATCCGCGATAGCCATAGATCGAGCACTGTCAATAATATCTGCAGGCCGCGAAGATCGAGGTGAGCGAACCGAGTCACAACCTACCATCAGTACACATCCTACAAAGATAAGACAGATATGAGCTAGTTTGAACATCCTTTTACTTGGTTTTGGCACATATAAAGAGCCATATAACGGTGAAGTTGTGCAGTGGTAGATGCCTGCAAATACCCACTGATAACTTCTGTTCCGTCCGCACCAACGTAGGGTTGGACTGCTAGCCCAGCCTATGAATGCTACATGAACATAAGCCATAATTGAGATGCAATTACCTTGCACTTTACATCTTGCACTTTAAAGTCCATCAATGCGTTGGTTATAGTGAAGCAGTTATCTGATAGACCCCAAAATCTACCGACTCGCTGTGCCTCGACGATAGATTTCACTCAAGATCGTGAAGTGGTGCGAGTCTTGCCCTCAGGGGCGCTGCTTTCAAGCCAGCCAGGACAATGGAGTGGGGTTCATCTGAGCTATTATCACCATCCTGCTCACACAATTCCGGCGATCGCTTCTCAACACCACTTAGTCCTGGTTCATTTGGAAGGACCGACTCAAGTTGAGCAATGGATAGAAACCCGGTATCAAAAGGAACAATTTCGGGCTGGCAGCGTTTTGATTGTGCCAGCAGATACGTCTCACCATGCAAATTGGGATGCCGAAAATCGCTACTTGATTCTTAGTCTTGAGCCAAGTGCATTGCTCCACGCCGCACGAGCTGCTAATGACCATCAGGCCGCTGACCTAGTTCCGCGTTTCACAGAGGCGGATCCGTTAGTCCACGGGATTGGGTTGTCACTCAAAGCTGAACTTGAGTCAGGCAATTTGGGAGGGCGGTTATATGCTGACACGCTTTGCTGCACGCTTTTTGCTCACTTGTTTCGCCACTACACGACCCAAGAAACCATTTTGCCGACTCAAGCAGGAGGACTGTCACGTTATCGGCTGCGGCAAGTCATTGAGTATGTGGATACCTATCTTGGCCAAGACCTGACTCTGGCTGACCTGGCTGCGATCGCCCAACTTAGTCCTAATCACTTCACTCGTCTGTTTAAGCAATCGACTGGATTGACACCCCATCAGTATTTAATCCAGCAGCGAGTGGAACGAGCAAAACGACTTTTGATTAAAGGAAAACTAGCGATCGCCGATGTTGCGCTAGAGGTTGGATTTGCCCATCAAAGCCATTTGAATCGCCACTTTAAGCGATGGGTGGGGACAACGCCCAAAGCCTTTATCAATAGTCAGTGAGAATGTGCAAAAAATCGGGAGAAGCTGCAAGATCCTAAGACCTCATTAGCTGGATACTTCATTTATTCATCCAAATCCTGATTGAGGAAATGCCTGCAAATGTCGCATATTTTACATGTAGACTCTAGCCCAAGAGGAAGTCGTTCGATTTCGCGTACCCTATCAAAAGAATTTGTATCGAGTTGGATACAGCGACACCCCAAAAATACGCTGACTTATCGTGATATTGGCCAACAACCAGTGCAGCCCATTGATGAATCCTGGATTGCTGCAGCATTCAACAAGTCTGAAACTTTACCGGCTGAGCTGGCTGATGCTTTACATATTTCTGATGAGCTAATTGCTGAGTTGTTGCAAGCAGAACGCTATGTGTTTGGTATTCCGATGTATAACTTCAGCGTTCCAGCCAATTTTAAAGCCTACATTGACCAGATTGTGCGCGTAAACCGGACATTTACGCCAGCTTGGGAAGGCTTGTTAACCGACAAAAAAATGCTGGTTATCAGCACACGGGGAAGTAGTTATGCCTCTGGTTCAGATCTCGCCAATTACGATTTTCAAGAACCATATCTGCGGACAGTTTTTGGGCTTATCGGCGTGAGTGACATTATCTTTATTTATGCTGAGAATCTAAATGAAGGAGAAGACGCTCGGAAGCAATCGCTAGCCAAAGCTCGTGATCTAATTCAGCAGACGATAGCAACTTGGTAGCGCCAAGATAAATCCAGGCTTTACGATGACTTCTCAAATTGGATCAAACCTTCCTGCGGCAAAAGTCGGCTCGCGGGGACAGCGACGTGTGGATTATCGAGGCATTTTGCGGCTCGCATTGCCACTATTTCTCAGCAGCGGGGTTCAAGCGGTATTGAATCTGACAGACGCTTGGTTTATCGGGCGTCTCTCGACCGATGCGATCGCCGCGATGGGAGCGCTATATTTTCTCATTCTGGTGCTGTTTATTCTGTTTGGCGGGGTGGGCATGTATGTGCAAACCTTGGTGGCTCAGGCATACGGAGAGGGTCAACCATACCAGGCGGCGCAGGCAATCGGTGCTGGGTGTTGGAGTGCTTTACTACTTACACCGCTGTTTATTTTTCTGGCTTTGCCAGGGGGTGAACTGCTCAAGCTGTTTCAGTTCTCGCCAGCGGTTGAACAATTGGCTATTAGCTATTGGACGCCAAGACTCTTGGGACTCTCGATCGCAATTGCCAATTTGGGCTTGACAGCCTTCTTCAACGGCATTGGTAAGACAACGGTTACGCTCGGGATATCAATCACTATTGCCCTCGTGAATGTTGTCTTAAACGAGGGATTGATGTTTCAGGTGGGCATGGGGATGGCAGGCGCTGCCTGGGCAACGACGCTCTCGCTCACTGTGGGTACAGTTCTTCTTCTAACGATTTTTCTGAGCCGCAGCCTTCGCCAAGATTTTCAGTCACATACAGTTTGGCAACCCCACTGGCAAACGATTCGTTATTTGGTGGCAATGGGAGTACCGCTTGGGTTGCTCATGACGGCTGATTTGACTGGCATTGCCTTTTTCCAAATTATGCAGGTCAAGCTCGGCATTATCCCTGGGGCGGCGACTCAGATCGTAATGATGCTAACGTCTACGGCCTACATGCCAACGTTGGGTATTGCTCAAGCAGGCACCACTTTAGTCGGGCAGTCAATTGGGGCAGGCAATCGCCGCTGGGCAAAACGGCTAGGCAACGTCGCGATCGCCTTGTGTGTACTTTATTCGGTTGCGGTGAGTGTCTTGCTTGCGCTGAATGGGCGATGGCTAGTGCCGATGTTTGTTACAACGACTGATGCTCAAGTTGAGGCTGTGATTCAACTGAGCCAAACATTACTCTGGTTGGCCGTGGCCTACAACGCCTTCAATGCCTTGAATATTGGCAGCGCTTTCTGCCTTCAGGGTACTGGTGATGTCAGGGTGCCCAGCGGCCTTGCCGTCCTTTTAAGCTGGTTAGGTTTTGTTCCCCTGACGCATATTCTGACGTTCGACAAAGGGGAGGGTATAGTCAATGTTCTACCGCAGTTAGGGATCGGTGTGTTCGGCGGATGGACTGCCGCAATTCTGTTTACTCTGGTGCTGAGTTCATGCCTATTTTGGCGATGGCGGTTAGGGGATTGGTAAAAAGCAGGTTGAAACTAGGCATGGTCTGCTATTAAAGGTGAATAGAGTTAATCACCTTTAGTTTTGATTGAGGCAGCCCAACGCTTGAGATGAGCGACAGCAGTAGCCTTCACTCAATGCCCCGTTCTCTGTTCTGTCCGCTCCATCTCAATTATTATGTTGCGTGAATTACGTGATGTAATCAGTTGCCCTTGATTCGTAAAAACAGAGTCCGTAGAAATGCTTGTTTCAACCTATGAATGCGCCTTTGCTGTTTTCAACATCATAGTTATTTTAGGATTATTCGAAAATCCACACTTTTCATAGAAGGCTGCGGCTGGGCTATCTCGCATCGTCAATAGATAAATCATGCTGATGCCTTTACTTGCCAGATCTTGGTGAAGCACATTAATTATTTTCGTGCCAATTCCACTTCGCTGATTGGTGGATTGAACACACATTTCTTTCAAATAAAAGTGTTGATATTCATGCCATGCCTCAGCGTAACCAATAGCGAAGCCACAAACTTGATCTTCTGTGACTGCAACAATACCGTAAGAACCTGGGGTGTTATAGCAGTCCTTCAACCTCCTCAAAGCTATCTCTTGCTTCCATGTTTCATTCCAAGGCGGATTACTGAAAACTGAGACAAATAAGTTGCTACACTCTCTTAGATGACCAGATTCAATAGGTTGCAATTTCATTTGCTAATGATACGACTAATATTTTTTGGACATTCAATTGAAAATTTTATCCTGACCTATGGGTAAGCTTCAAGCACTGCCTTAGTCCACCATTGGAGCAGCATAACGCCTCGCATCAGCGCCCAACAAAAGGCTGCGCCTTTTGTTGGGCTGGCTGCATGCACTTGTTAGGCGGCAGCATAGAGTACTCTAGTCAAATATCGCATTTTCTCGCCTGATTCTGTAAAGACTCGAAACAGTCTAAATCCAGCCTTCTTAAAAGCTTTCCTGGCACGCTGATTAGATTCAGCGGTGGCCATGCCGACAATTTGGACGCCCTCGTCGCGTAGTTTGGCAAGCAGGTGAGATAGAGCCTTGGGGCCGTAACCATGCCCCAAAGCAGATGCTTCGCCGATCATGATGTCGATATCGACCAAATTTGCGGGCAGGTCAGTGAGCCCTGCATCCGAACGTTCTTGGGAGGTAGGTATCTGCCAACATAGATAGCCGATTGGTGTGCTATCAACCAGGATAAGCGCTGAAGTCGAAGTATCGTGATTTCGGACCACATCAATCGACTCCGTGGGATCACCCCACCAGCGCGCAACGTGAGGGTACTTGAGCCACTTTTCGACTATAGGCAAATCCCCTTTGGGATTGAAAGGAGATAACCCCACCCTTGACGCTTGGTTATTCTCTGTTTACATTCTGCCGCCTAACCTCCGAAAGCTTGTTGGTGTTGTTTACCATTGTCACCAATCTCATCCCAAGTAGCTTTTGAACCAACCCATATATGGTGAGCGACCTTCAGGTTTTCATCACCCTCTGAAATCAACCCGACAGGAACATACATCCGAGATTCATCATTAACGCCGGGTAAAGATGAGCCACAGTTTTGGCAAAAGCTAGTTTTCCAATCATGCCCTGGCTTGTTCCAGGTATTGATTAGTTTTTCACCTCTAACCCAGCGAAAATCGCTATTACTTATTACTACAACAGCGATTCCATTGCTGCCGGTAGATCGTCGACAAATTGAGCAGTGACAAATAAACACATCCGAAATCTTAGAAGTGATTTCGAAAGCTACTGCTCCACAATTACATTCACCTATTGCCATAATCTTGTCCAAATAATAGGCTCATAAATGAGCAGCCCTAAGTTGCTTGCTAACGGCGCTGATGAGCGGCTGCAAAGCCACTTCAACTCCTCTCTAGCAGCCTTCGTCAGTCCGCTCTAACAGACATGTTAGGCAAAAAATCCATACGTATTAGATGCTATTTGCTTCTGACCAATTTTTGAGTGCTTCCAGAAAGCCCAAGGCAGTTTTGCCAAACTCGGTGATTTCATAGGTGACTGCAATGGGACGATCACACACTACCTCACGCTTAACCAAACCTGCTTCCTCCATTTCTTGTAGCCGTTGATTCACCATTTTCTTACTAGCACCGCCCAATTGTCGCACTAAGTCATTAAAGCGAACTGGGCCATCTTTAAGATGCCAAAGAATTGAACCTTTCCATTTACCACCCAACAAGCGCATCCCTCGTTCGATGGGGCAAGGTTCTAAACAAGGCTGACTTGCCGTTTTCCGTCCGTTGCTGTCAGTGACAATCTGTGAATCAATGCCCATGGATCAGTGGTTACCAAAAGTATACTGGTTGACTCTAGTTATCACTCTGATTATCTTAAGTCATATCGCAGCCACGCCCTATCTATCAAGGCAAATCTTAACGGCGTGGTACTCGTATGAATAGTGTTTTGTAATTGAACTTAAGACACCTCTAAGTCAGGCATTCTTTATGACTACCCCCGATATCCAACTCTATACAGCCTCTACTATGAATGGCTGGAAACCTGTCATTTTCCTCGAGGAAGCAGAAATCGAGTACGAGCTAACGTACATTGATTTCGGAAAAAAAGAGCAAAAGTCTGAGTGGTACGTGAAACTTAATCCCAATGGTCGCATCCCGACCATTGTGGATCGCGGCAACGATGATTTTGTGGTCTTTGAGTCTGGCGCTATTCTTTGGTACTTGGCTGAGAAATATCAGAAGTTCCTTCCCGTCGACGAAAAAACTCGTTCAGAAGCACTGCAATGGCTGATGTTTCAAATGTCCGGTATTGGCCCGATGATGGGTCAGGCCATGTACTTCCAGCGCATTGCTGCTCCAAAAGGTCACGAAGACCCATACGCCATAGATCGCTATGTGGCCGAGTCGCGACGACTGCTAGAGGTACTAAATAAGCAACTTACAGGCAAGGCTTATTTGTTGGGTGATGATTTTACCATTGTGGATATCGCCACTTATCCCTGGGTACGGTCTTACCCTTGGGCCAAGGTTTCGGTAGAAGGGCTGGATAACTTGAAAGCCTGGTGCGATCGCATCGACGCCCGTCCCGCCACTCAAAAGGCCGTCACCATTCCTAAACCCTTTCCAGCATTCTTTGGCAAGGGTGATGAAGCGCTTCCCAAGCTGAAAATGCCTCTCGTTTCTAGACCTGCGGTCTTGCCCTAACCCTCTCTTCTGAGAAGAGCATTCTGCCATGAAGAACGTTTTTATCATCAATGCTCACGAACCCTACCCTTTTTCGGAAGGAAAGCTCAATGCCACGTTAGTCAACAAGGCCAAGACTAATCTAATTCAAAAAGGCTATGACGTCAGAATCACTACGATGAAAGATGATTACGACATCGAGCAGGAATTGGCAACCCATCAATGGGCTAATGCGCTAATTCTGCAAAGTCCGGTGAATTGGATGGAAGTGCCCTGGAGCTTTAAGCGTTATATGGACTACGTTTACTCTGCCGGTATGGGAGGACAGCTTTGTAACGGCGATGGTAGAACCCGCAAAGACTCTAGTAAACAATATGGCACTGGTGGGACTTTACTCAGTAAAAAGTACATGCTGTCCCTAACCCTAAATGCTCCCCAAGAAGCATTTAATGATCCAGAGCAGTGGTTCTTTGAAGGGAAAAGCGTGGACGATTTGTTCTGGCCGATGCACCTCAACTTTAAGTTTTTTGGCATGCAGCCGCTGGAAACGTTTGCGTGCTTTGATGTGATGAAAAATCCCAATATTGAGAACGACTTTATTCGGTTTGAAACTCATCTTGATAAGTACTTTAAGGCTTTATAGACCTGCCTCTTAAGCCCTCTTAAAAAGAGTAAAAAGAGAAATCCAAATCTTCAATATCATGCAGAATGGCATCGCGCCACATGGTTAGTGCTGCCAAATTCTCTAAAGCCCGTCAGATCTTGGAAGCAATACACACCTAACATTATCGGAGAAACCCCATGAGTGAAAAGCTTTACACTATCGCTGTTTTAAAGGCAAAAGAGAACAAATTTGAGCAGATGTTTGCTGTCTTAGAAGAGCTAGCGAGTCATACTCGTCAAGAAGCAGGCGCACTGCAATACGGATTTTATCGAAGTCAAGAAGACCCAAACATCGTACTCTCCTTTGAAGAGTGGCAGGATGCAGATGTCGAAGATGAACATTGGAAAACACCGCACCTGACATCTGCAATTGAAGCATTCAAAGACATTTTGGATGGCGATCCTATCATCTACAAAGGGCCTCAAATTATTTAGATCCCATAGCTAGCTGCAACATTCCTTTAGCAACACTACTTTTAGTAAGGAGAAAATTCCCATGAGTAAAACGATTTTGATGACAGGTGCCGGGTCCGGTTTTGGTAAAGGTACAGTACTTGGGTTAGCCAAAAAAGGTCACACCGTAATTGCCACCTGCGAAAACTGGCCACAGGTGAGTGATCTGATTACGGCTGCAGAAAAAGAAGGTGTAGCCCTTGAAGTGACTAAGATGGATCTTTTGAATAGGGACGATCGAGATACTGTATTCAGAAAGTATGCCGATCGCCTTGACATTCTAGTGCCCAATGCAGCCACCGGTGAAACGGGTCCGATCGCTGAAATTTTGGTCAATCGCGTCCGCCACGTTTTTGAGGTAAACGTATTTAGCACACTTGAGTTTGTCCAGCCATTTGCCCGTCATTTTGCAGACAAAGGTCAGGGTAAGATCATATTTACGTCTTCGATTGCAGGTTTTTCCACCTTTCCTTTTCTTGCTCCATACTGTGCATCTAAACATGCGTTAGAAGCTATTGTGCAGTTGATGCGAGAGGAAATGGAAGGAACAGGGGTACAGATTGCTACCATTAATCCGGGGCCATTTCGCACAGGCTTTAATGATCGGATGTATGACACCTTAGATCAGTGGTATGACCCCAAGAAAAACTTCACACTAGAGGAGCCGATTCGCTCAGTACAGCAGCTCTTTGCTGGTGATGACTTACAGCTTGACCCTCAAAGTATGATCGATTTCATGATTGAGACTATTCCACAAGAGCATCATAAATTCCGTAATGTTCACCCTCAAAGATTCATCGAGGATGTGAAAAAGTATCAAGATGGTTTGTGGGAGATTGAGGTTTAAGCCGATGAAAAAGAGAGTTCTGAGAGTTGATTTTGTTTCTGATGTCGTCTGTCCCTGGTGCATTATTGGATATAAACGGCTCGAAAAAGCCATGCAGATGTTCGAAGACACTGTGGCATTTGATCTACATTGGCATCCTTTTGAATTAAATCCGGCTATGACAGAGGGCGGGGAAAATTTGCGTAAGCATCTGGCTAAGAAATATGGCACGACGTTAGAGGGAAGTATTGCAGCACGCAAAAGGCTTACCGAGCTTGGTGCAGAGTTAGGATTCACTTTCAACTACTATGACGAGATGCGTATGTACAATACGTCCAAAGCGCATCAATTGTTATATTGGGCCAGGGAATATAGTAAGCAAACTGAGTTGCACATGCGATTATTTTCTGCCTATTTCAGTGAGCAGAAAGCAGTCGATGATACTCAGGTTCTCCTTGAATCTGCCGCTCAAGTCGGTTTGGAAAGCCATGAGGCCAGAGAAGTCCTTGATAGTGGCCTTTATGCAACCGATGTAAAAAATATTGAGGCTGCGTGGATTAGGCAAGGGGTTCAAGCCGTACCAGCCACTATCTTTAACGAACAGCACTTGATATCTGGTGCTCAAACTATTGATGTATTCAAGTCACAAATAGAAGAACTGATACTAGCAGTAGCCTAACGTTCCTGGTCAGCGGTTGCAGATCACCTTCATATCACGACCGAGATCTCGGTACCGTCCGCTGCACCAGGGTTGTTGGACGGCACTCCGCCTCCGTCACTTTTGCCTGCTTGGGGCCAGGAATGACAGTTGCTGACGGGCCAATAAAGAAACACGCTGCGTTTCAGAACCACATGTCCGAAACGCGGCGGCTGTCGCGGGGCAAGTCGTCGAAGCTATCAAGACCATCGAAGTGGTCGATCTGTAGGTCAGCAATGAGCTCCGGCTCGGTCAGACGTAGATTGACGGCTGTCCAGTGTCGCCCGTCCTCTCCCGGAACGGTCGCGACATAGTGCGTCATACAACCGCAAGTTTTGCAGAAGTGGAAATCGATTGCGCCACCATCGGGCCGACGATAACTGGTCGTTTTGTCGGATGTGCGGATGTCATGGCCAATGTAGCCGTAGGCCTAAAGGACGCCATAGCGGCGGCAGATCGTGCAGTTACATGCCGTGGCGGATTCAGGTGGTGTATCAAGCGTCCAAGTGACGCGCCCACAGTGGCAGGTCCCTTGCATCTTGGGAAGTCCTTTTAATAGTTGTTCAGCACTCAACTTGATAAAGCTAGAAGCTTGGTCACTCTGTACAACGGACTTTGGCTAGATGGCGATACGTTGACGCTATGCTGTCCAACGCAGAGTGGGGTGTCATTTTCGTTAGCACCCGCGGATATCAAAACCGCATGCGGCGTTGATTACCACATAGCCGCCCACAAAGTAAAGCGGGATTAGCCCAAACAAGCCGCAGACGACTATTGCGGTTTTCGAAACATTCGTAGTCCGGACGAATAGGGCAAGGGTTGCGGCATATACCAGAAGCGGAAATCCACCTATCAGTAACAGCGAATGCATAAGTGGGGACATGTTTGGAAAACTATATCCAGCCCCAATCACAATTATTCCGGCGAGAAGTGCAACTCCAAGGCTGATCAACGTAGCGGGAATTGCGGGAATGGATAATCGCCAATGGAACCAGGCGAAGCCAGCTGCGATTAGAACGAGAGGTGGTGCTACGGCTTTGCCGATTAGTACTAACATCAGATTTTCGCTCATATCTGTGACGCCCAACGTTCTTGCTGAGCGACTGCCAATAGCCTCCGCAGCACAATCAAGATCTCACAGCAGTCCGCTCCAGCAGGGTTGTTAGGTTGCAGTATGTACATTGACTCAGTACTAATCGCCATAGGCAATTTCCAAAATATTTGAGGCGAAATAGATTTTTGGACGTGCTTGAATGTCAGATTCTATGAGAATGTTTGTGCTTACCAAGCGTTCTATGTCTGCGCGCGCAGTGTTGTAGTGTATTCCACACATTTCCGCAAATTGAGAAATTGTAATAGCTGGTGATTCAAACAAGTGATCGATGAGGCGATTAAGTCGAATATTCCCCCCTGCTTGATTCAGTAGATCCATATACTGATTACGAAGTACAAGAAGTTTGTCGAAGCGTCTGAGTGCATCCTTTGATTGTTCAATTGTTCCACGTAGACAAAAGGCGATCCAATCTTTCCAATTTCCCTTTGTACTGACTTGAAATAAGAGATCGATATATTCATCTTTGTATCTATCAAAGAAGGCACTTAAATATAGCCAAGGTTTACCGAGTTTACACTGCTCATGAATCATCAGCGATAGTAAAAGTCTACCTACTCGACCGTTTCCATCAAGGAATGGGTGAATTGTTTCAAACTGGTAATGCACCATGAAACATAGAATTAGAGGCTCAATGGTTTTTTCCTTATGAATGAATGTTTCCAGATCATACAGGCAGGGCATAACTTCATTGGGTGGAGGTGGTATAAATCGCCTATCTGAACCAATATGAACCTGAGAACGGCGAAAATTACCTGGATCTCTTTGAAATCCACGAACCCCCGACAGGAGTGTCTGATGAATCTCTCGAATCAAGTTCAAGCTGAGAGGTCTTACTTCTAAAAGGCGCAAGGCTAGTTCTAAGGCTCTGTTATAGTTCCAAACCTCCTGCCAAGAGTTCACTGGGTCATTAACTGACTTTGGCTCTCTAGGCTCAATCTCAAACAGCAGCAGTTGTTGAGGTGTAGCATATGTTCCTTCCAAACTAGATGATCGCAATGCTTCGCGCCTCTGCAATGGACGCAGCAATAAGTTGTAATTCGGCATGTACCTACCAACTCCATCTAGTCTGGCTAACTCCTCTCTCGCTTGAAGCAACAAAGCCCAAATATCAGGAGAAACCTCCCACTTATCAGGCAATGGATCGGGAATAAATGCCCAATCTTTATTATCTTCCACTGAAATCTCCATAAGCCTTCCAGGAGCGCTTTCAGTAAACGCAGCTCTGTCCATAATTGCAATATTGCACTAAAAATTGAAATCGAATCACTCGAACTTCAATTTAAGGCACTTTTTTAAAATTCGCAAGTCTGGATTTCAATTTTGAGTTGCCGTAATTGCTCAACCCAGTAGCCAATCGTGCTGTTGTAAGGTAAGAGCGCGGGAAATGGCATCAAAGGCAGAAATACCCTGACGCTGTGCCGTATTAACAATAGAACGCACCAATGCGAACAATTCTGTTCCCCAATCCGA
>JBCCWF010000155.1:0-12847 GCA_039194035.1 Cyanobacteria bacterium P01_E01_bin.6
CAACAAATGGAAGCATGGTTGTCCGGCTATATGACTCTGCTGTGAGAATCATCCCGCATTTCAATCGTCTGTGACTATCCCGTTTACCCGATTCCCCGAACTTTGCCAAGTCGTGTGTGTTGACAAGAGCATCGATACTAAGTTCCGTGCAGCTAAGTTCTCGTGCGGAAATGGGGTCTCGTCTACTAATAGGGTATCGCCTATTTCAGATGTAATACATCTGAGACTGGTAGCTTTCATTTCGCTTATTGATCAAGTCCTTGAGTGTGCAGCTCTCCAAAATATCTTCTGCGGCGTCGCAAGCTCTGCCCCACACTGTTCGGACCGTCTTACTTTCAGGTGTCCGTTCTGCACAATCCTCTGGATGACGGGTATTATCAGTGCCATCAATACACTGAATCACTTCCAAGATGGAGATAGATTGAGGATCTCTTGCTAAGGAGTATCCGCCATTCATGCCTCGTTGACTGCGAACTAGTCCACCCCGCTTGAGTAATAAAAGTAATTGCTCAAGATAGCGCTCTGGGATATTTTGCCGTTTAGCAATTTGTCGAATTTGTAGCGGTTGACCACTGCTATACAAATCTGCTAGCTCAATCAGAGCCGACAGGCAATAGTCACACTTACTCGATAGTTCCAAAACCATGCAAACCCCATGCGGATCGGCTGGCCTTCATTGCCCACATGACGGGAATAATGAAGACCAAACAGAGAATACCCATTGCTTTCTGCCTTTTCTGACGCTAAGAGTGAAGCTCAGACTTACGCAGCAATCAGCGTGCTCATATCAACTGGGCTGTCTGTTGTGACAACGGCTGTCAGGCGTGAGCGTGAATCATTCTCTAAGCGTGTGACAGAGACAGTTTTACCGGGATAGACCTCAGCGGCGATCGCCTCTAGGTCTCCCTTTACGTTGTTAAACGCCTCATCCGTATTTGGAGCATTGAGTCGGTCATTCGCAATGTAATGGAATGTCCCGCCTTCAATCTTCAACTTTCCTTCAATGCGTGAGTCTGCTTCGAGGAGTGCACCAAATTGGGCTGTGGATTTGATCAGCTCCACCATTTTTTCTTGGAAGGGTGAGTCAGCACCCAACTTACGCTGAGCATACAGGCCAAATTGACCATCATTCCGATCCATCGCGTAGTTCACTTCGTGGGTGACCAGCATAATGCCAGGCCCAGTTGGAACATGACGATAGTCTGCCACATCCAACATGACATGATTCAAGCGCTTGAGCCGAATCCACTCATGAAAAATATCAATAAAGGCTGCGTCATCAACATCTGTTTCTGGACGCGTAAAAAACTTCACAGCAAATCGGTCGAGATTCACACGGTACTCCTTTTGGTTGTCTCTATCGTTTGAAACTAAATACGTTGTTGCCCAAGCCCATGGTCGTCAATCGAATGCATCACGGCACGTAGAACAATAACGTTGTCATTGCTCTACGTGCGTGGACTGTTATACACCAGCCATTTCTCGATCCATCAGCCAGCGGTTGAAGCTCGCAGGGCTGTTGATTCCCGACTGCACCATTCGAGCATTACAGTCATGAGCCGCTTCAATAAATAGTCGCGCTTCTTCAATCAATTGCTTTGCACGATCCAGATTTGCTGCTGTGTCGCGTTGTTCAAAGGCATTGAATAGATAGCTAGCAAATTTCCCTTTAGCAAAGGGGTCAAAGAACAGTTCCGTGTCGTAGAAATACTTTCGGAACTCACGAACAATCACAGCTGCATCATCTGAGATATCGATGTTGCCAACTTTCAAAAGCCCCTGAGCAGCTTTCACCATGGATTCAAGTGCTTTGTCAGCGGCTGCCTGAATGTTGCCATTCGTCGATTCTTCTTCCAAAAGCAGCGTGGCATCAAAGTAGATACTCTCTGCCTTTGCTACGCCAAAGTCAGTGAGAGAGACAACTTCGCCAGCGCACTCGCCGATACCGATGTCGCCAATGGAATATTCTCGTGAATCCGACCAGTCATGGTAGAAAGACTTATCCACCGAGTAAGCCGGAACTTCAGTAAACGGCTGGACCCGTTCTTTGATATTTTTCTTGCCGACCCGACGAACAAACTGCGAAAACTTCTCATCAGATTGCCGTTCAGCCATGTAGATGTCGATCAAGAACTCGACGACATCTGGGATGCGTTTCGACGGAATGACTCCTAGAGACTGACCATATTGAGCTGCATTGTTGTCCCATTCACCGCCCAACACGAGATGGAAGTGAGGAACACGATGACGATCAATCAAGCGACTCGACCCATAGAATCCAATTTCTGCAACCGTGTGTTGGCTACATGAGTTGAAGCAACCACTAGCTTTGATGCGAATATCTTTGAGCGACTCATCATACTGCCAGCCTTTGACTGCCAGTCGATTCCGGAGTTCGCCAGCTAAGCCGCGAGAGCTAGAAATTCCCAACTTACAGGTATCTGTTCCAGGGCAGGCGGTGATGTCAACAATGGTCTGCGCCCCTGCTGCATGGAGATTGATGCCCTTCAATGCGAGATAGAGGGCAGGCAAATCAGACTCATGAATCCATCGGAGCAAGATATTTTGTTCGACCGTCGTGCGAACATTATCATTGGTGAATTTCCGGGCAACCGTTGCCAAATCTCGTGTTTGCTGGGCAGTCAAGTCACCCATTGGCAACGAAATCGTCACGGAGACAAAGCCATCTTGACGCTGTTGATAGCTATTGGTTGATTTCCACTGCTCAAAGGCAGTTGCGTCATCACCCAGATCAATGGTCTGGCCTTGTGAGGCTGGCTGAGGGAGTCCTGATTCCTGGTAAGACGAGATATTGTTGAGCCAGGCAGTCCATTCTGGATCGTTCTCCAGGATTTCGCGCTCTTCTTTTACAAGGCGGCGAAACTCTTCAATACCAAGCTTTTGGACGAGGAATTTGATGCGAGCTTTGTTCCGATTTTTCTTCTCCCCTAATCGAGCATAGACGCGGGCGATCGCCTGGGAGAGCGGCATCAGTTCTTCGGGGAGAACAAACTCATCGAAGAGTTTTGCCAAGAAGGGAACGGCACCAAGCCCCCCTCCGACATACATTTCAAAGCCTTCTTTTTCTTCGCCATCAACAACCTGCTTCTTCGCAATGAGGCCCAGGTCATGCATGGATGTCAACCCACAGGGATGATCTTTACACCCTGAGAAGGCAATCTTAAACTTGCGACCAAAGTCTTGAACATCACGGTGTCCCAAGAAGTAATGCGCTGTTTCATTGGCATACCCAGTGACATCGAATGCTTCATCGCGGCAGACTCCTGCAAGAGGGCAGGCGGTTACATTCCGAACCGAGTTTCCACAGGCCTCGCGAGTTGTAATGCCGACTGCCGCAAGACGACGGTGCATATCAGGAGTGTCGTCCAGAGAAATGAAGTGGAGCTGAATATCCTGACGGGTTGTGATGTGGACAATGCAGTCTGAATATTCTTCGGCAATGTCGGCTAAGACTTCCATTTGCTCGGCTGTCATGCCGCCATAGGGCAGCTTAATGCGCTGCATGCCTGGCGCTTCCCATTTGGTATCTGGCCCCTTGGTCAATTCGACATTTGGGAACGGAATACTGACAGACTCGACGCCATCGTACCGAAACCCATTGTCGTAGCGTTGACCGTAGGCACCTCGACGCAACCGCAGCTCAGCGAAAACTTTTTCGTCTAATTTTCCCTGACGGCGCAATGCCATTTGATTTTCAAACGTATCAATTTCATCAGCCCAGCTAGGGGGCATTTTGTCAGCTAAGACTTGCTTCCAGGTCAAAGCGTTTTCACCAGTCATTGCATTTCCTCAAAATTGCGCTAGAGCTGAGTAAACTGACAGGGACAACACTGCTGTCCCGCATCAAAATCAAACGAATTCGCTCAATGAATTTACTAGTGTTACATAAAGTCGACTATTCCGGTCGGAATGTAGCGGTTTGTTCATGTTTGGAAGTAAATCAATGGTTGTGGAGCCTGTCAATAATCTGTTGCGACGATACAGCGTTACTTATCTTGGTCAACATGTAACGGATGCATGATGCTGATGACGGGCCTTTAGGGGTTTGTGCCAGTGCTCACCGTGCTAGTATTTGCCGTGCCAGTGTGGGGATTGCCAATGTTGTGCAATGGCTCCATTGATGCGATGTCTGCGGCAAGACGCTGTTGCTGATGACTGTCTGGAAGGGACTGTAGCCGTGCTTCTACAAACGTATTCTCTAAGTTTACGGAGGCATCGCCACAAGTCCCATGATTTCTTAATATCCTTCAAGAATTGATAAGCAGATTCTCTCAGGACGCATCAAATTCCCGACATAGAAAAAGGAATGAGAAAACATAAGCAATAAATTTGATACTTATGTGTGAGTTTGCTTATGTGTATTTCAAGTTTGACACTCTGCACGATTGCAGCAGCGATCGCCCAAGGAGATTCCTCTCAGGATAGGTCAGTGGCGGCGGTGTTTCCGGTCGATGCAATACCGTCATCTATGAATTGGGACATCGATAGATTAGTCTCTACCCCACGAATTGTTGAGGGGGCGATCGCCCCTCCTGAGCGAATCATTCCAGACTATCCGCGACATGGGATTGTCCCTGGTTTGGAGTTCGAGAAATCTGATGTCTCCGCAAGCGATGATTTTCTACCGCACGTTTCTAAGGCTGACTCTAAGGGTGATGTGTCGAAGGCGATCGCTTTCGATACAGATCTGGGGATTGTGACACCAGCAGTGGGGGGTGCCGACCTCGATAAATCGCTATTGCTTGCGGTCGACGATCACGTGAGTGGTGGTGAACTGACCCGGTCACAGGTTTCTATTGAAGGAATCGTGTTGCCGTCTTATCCTGTCCTTCCCCGAAATTTTGTGTTTCCATCAGAGCCTTATATTGAGACCGATGACACGGTATCGTCCAACAGTCCGCTGACAGACCAATTTAAGGAATCCTTGACGGTGACTCCCCGTATGGAGTTGTTACGGGATTTTCTGGTGACACAGCCCCCGTTGTTTGAAACACCGATTTCTGGAGCAGGGTTGACGCCTCCCGCGCCTAGTCCATTCTTTCCACCTACATCCGTTGGGCCGAATCACGATATTTGTGAGATGCGTAGCCTATTTCCCCCTAATCCTCGCCGTCCACGAGGTGTACAGCGCTTAGATCAGTTCTGTGCGCTGACGTCTCCGGGAGATAGTCGACGTTTCATTGCAGATCATGGTGCTAATGATGGCAATCCCTACGGGCGATCGCTCATTTTAGGGGCCATTCAGGTCAGCGATGACCCTGTGCAGACCGCAACCAGTGTTCGTCTACAGCTGGAAACAACGACTCAAGATGTCAGCGCATTTGAGCAACGTCAGGAGAGTTCTCTCGAAAGCTGGGCTAGTGCTGTCGAGCGGTGTCTGACCTCTAATCCGCGTCTATTCACGATTGATGCAAATGGCGATCGTCGGCCTATTTTGTTTGATGGACAACAGGGCAGTATTGAAGTGAATCGCAATGGTCGTCCTGTGTGTCCTCGGTAGATCAAGGAGTGAGGAGACGACTTGGCAACGGTTCCAGAGGAACTAGGGTTCGGGGTGCATCACGCGCGCCCCAAACCCTCCGCATGGTTTCACGCTCAGGACATTGGCTATCGAGGAAATTGTTTCATGAGCGATCGCACTTGTTCTGCATGGTAGGAGCTTCGCGTCAGTGGTGTTGATACGACTTGCAGAAAGCCCATCGCTTCTCCTGCGATCCGCCATGCATCAAATTGTTCGGGTGTCACAAATGCTTGCACGGCGAGATGTTTGGGGCTGGGTTGTAAATATTGCCCGATGGTCAAGATGTCGCAGTGAACTTGACGTAAATCTTGCATCACCTGGAGGACTTCGTCATTGGTTTCGCCCAGGCCAACCATAATGCCGGATTTTGTATACACCTTGGGGGATAGGTTTCGGGAACGGTTGAGGACTTCCAATGTGCGGGTATAGTCTCCTTGAGGTCGCACCCGGCGATAGAGCCGAGGAATCGTTTCTGTGTTGTGATTCAGGACTTCAGGCTCAGCATCCAAAATGATTTCAAGGGCGTCCCAATTGCCGCACAAATCGGGAATAAGGACTTCAATGGTGGTCTGGGGCGATCGCTCTCGAATGGCCTGAATACACTTGACGAACTGAGTGGCTCCTCCGTCAGGCAGGTCATCTCGGTTGACAGAGGTAATCACTACGTGATTAAGCGTCATGCGCCCCACCGCTTCAGCGAGGCGTAAAGGTTCTGTGATGTCAAGGGGCTGCGGCTTTTTCTCAAAATCGATATCGCAGTAAGGGCAGGCTCGGGTACAGGCTGGCCCCATGATCAAGAAAGTGGCTGTGCCTGCGTTGAAACACTCGCCAATATTAGGACAGGATGCTTCTTCACACACGGTGTTGAGCGCCAAGTCTCGCAAGATATCTTTTACGGTACCAACGCGCTCCCATTGCGGCGCTTTGACCCGTAACCAGTCAGGCTTTGATGTATGAACCATGACGCCTTCACTCTCCACTTATCGTATGCACGGATGACGCCCCATGTTCGGCAGGGCTGGGTGATTGAATAACATGCGAAAACTTCAACCCAGAGAGGAACGAAAAATACGCATCGCTGGTACTGAATGAACGCTACAGAAAAAACAATTAAACCCAACCCATCTTGGGAACTGTCGTTCCCAACCTAGACGAGGTTGAATGTTGGTTGTAAGTAGCTAGACATCAGTAAACGTAACCTTCTAAATCCTGTGCCGCCCGCGCAGCAGGCGGCACAGGATTTGGGATTTCGATTTTAATGTCGTCCAGGTACTTACCAATTCACTATCGTCTATCCTATCAATTTGTTAATCGTTGTTAATCACTTGTTCTCCTCTCTTGAGTCTCGCCCTTTGGGTCTCGTCCTTTGGGCGAACATGAGGCTCACGTTTTTCAGTGTTTTGCAGGCGTCAGATGCTCTCGTTGGATCCAGCAATTCTCATTTTGGATTTTTGCAAGCACTTTGAGGTGAAAAACGTGCGGAGAGAGGCGATTTTAAGACAACAAAATGATGATTTTGACCTTCAATATAGCTCTAACCGCGAGAATCATTCTCATACTGAGAATTGCTGCGTTGGATCAACGAGTGAGACATGTGAGCTAGATTATGATAGGTTAGAGCGTGATTTAATACGGGATGTGGCGCAGCTTGGTAGCGCACTTCGTTCGGGACGAAGGGGCCGCAGGTTCGAATCCTGTCATCCCGATTGTTATAAAACTTGCTGCATTAAGGCTTCATGCCTGAAATTTTGGATCCTGTGTCAGGCAAAGGTTAGGCAATCGATTGTTGAGTACGGTTGTGTTGAATCACTCACGAGTCTAGAGTCCCAGTCAGACTTTCATAGAAAATTGTATGCAGATCCGAGTTGCACACCCCCGACACACATCATGAGGCTGCTCGGGCACAGTAGTCAGCTCTGTTCCCTGAGTTCATCGACTTGAAAAGTAAGCGTCGTGATTTTCCAGGGGGCGATCGCCACGTTTGATTCCGTTCCTGGATTGTTCTGACGCCTTTCCTTGAGGCTCAACGCATCGCTGTCGTCTGTCGATTTATCCAGTTCCTCTTCCAACAGATTGCTCATGCCGTGACAGGAGAAATGCAATCCCGATGCTGCCATTGTTGGGAAAACTACTTCTGGCGTGAACTTGGTTGAGTCTCCATGTCCCTCATAGACACGAATCATCCATTGGTTGGTATTCGTTTCGGCTTGTTTGAACGCAGTCAAAAATAAATTAGTCTGCGGGATGTTGAGAAACTGACCGATTGATGGAAACGTTTGTTCAGTCTGCGTTGATGGCTGGATAGGCACACCGATTAAGGGTTGATTGAAGGCGTACCCTTTGCGGGTGGTTTCCGCCGTTGTCCACTGTCCTGTGTGGGGATAAATACCGTACGTGAATCGATGATGTCCTCGATCAGCATCTGGATCGGGCCATTTGGGGCTTTTCAGCAGTGTGAGGCGAATGTGTGACGCCGTGGTGTCGTATCCATGTTTGTAGTCGCTGAGGATGCTGACGCCATAGGCTGACTCGTCAGACATCCCATTGCTCACATCAGCCCAATTGAGGGCAGGCACTTCCCACTTGGCGCGCTCCTCTGGTGTTGTGGGGGTGGGCGATCGCTCAATAGCGCCGCAGGGCATCTCATAGGTAGCAGTTTTAGCCTCAAAATTCACCGGAAAGCATGCTTTCAAAAGCGTGTAGTCTTCATGCCAATCTACCGATGACTCTACTCGTAGCACTGGGGATTGAGCCTGCAACACATAGTCTTGCTGAATGCGCGATCGCCCAAATTCCATCACGATTCGCAAGCGCTGCTGCACGACCCCTTGGTCTATCCATTGAATGGTGATTAGCGTCGGATCGGGCAGTCGATGAGATTCATAGTCGGGGGCGATATTCCACGCATCCCAATACTGTCCCTCATCTCGGAAGAACTGAAGTTGATTGCCTGCTCCCACAATCACCTCGCACTGCTGGTTCTTGTCGAGCAGACTCTCAATGTTGCCCGAGTCGGGATTTATAACCACTCGCATTAGCTCGTTTTCTAATACCCACTGTTCTTTGTTGAAAGGGACTGAGTTGAAAGTGGCTGAATTTAGATCGCCTGAATCGGTTTCCGCAGCATGGTGAACGGTTGAAGTTGGCACTTGATCGAGCCAAAAGACCCCGTAGCCAACCCCTGGAATATCCTTTGCAAGAAATGCGAGGCATGCTGACCGTTTAGATTCGTTGGGACGTTGGGTGTCAGCCGTTAGTTGTTGGGATGGTTGGATCTGTCCGTTGTGGTCAACGATGGCCCAGGTCTTGTCTGGTGAAGCTTCATAGGGGAGATCAACCTGAACGACGTCTGACCGTGACCAGGTGAGAGAATTGAACACAAAACATGGATGATGATGGGAATTCGGAGAGGCTGCTTGGACTTGGAGGCACTGGATATGCTGGGCGATCGCCCCGAGTGCTTTTTCCAACAACTGCTCAGCTGAATCTTCTGCCGCTTGCCAGAGAGGATTTGCCTCATCGTAGACCTCGGGGATGGATGACCCTGGCAAGATGTCGTGGAACTGGTTGAACAACACCTGCTTCCAGGCTTGCTCGATAGACTGCTGAGGATAGATGGCTCCGGTTACGAGTGTTGCGATGGAAGAAAATAGCTCGGCTTGATAGAGCAAAACTTCGCATCGGCGGTTCCAACGCTTTTGTTCTGCATGGGTGGTGTAGCAGCCTCTGTGGAGTTCGAGATAGAGTTCGTCGTTCCAGGTAGGGAGAGGTGGAGAGGTGAAGGGGTGGAGAGGTGAAGGGGTGAAGGGGTGAAGAGATTTGGGGGTGGAGGGATTGGATGGGGATGAGGTCGGGACGTGATTGGAGAATAGATTGTCGAGGAAGTCTTGGGCGGTTGTGGAGTGGAGCGTGGGGAAGAAGGGTGATTGGCTCCAACGCTGGGCGACGGTGAGCATGTCGTGGGTGGGGCCGCCACCGTGATCGCCGACTCCGGGAAGCCAGAGTGCATCGGTTAATCCTGTGTTGGTTTCCCATTGGCAGGCGTAGTCAGCCATTTTGACGGGATCAATGTCGGTGCCGATGGGGGGCAGGGTAAGGCTGTGGATAGTCGTACCGTCGGGCGATCGCCAGTCAAACAGGTCGTGGGGAAAGGCATTACTATCGTTCCACCGGAGCTTTTGGGTTGCAAAGTATTCAATGCCTCCCAGTCGAAGGATTTGGGGCAATTGCCAGCAAAAACCGAAGGTGTCGGGCAACCAGGCAATTCGACTAAGCTCTCCAAATCGCTCACGGGTATAGCGCTGTCCATAGAGCACTTGCCGAATGATGGATTCCCCACTCACCACGTTGAGTTCTGGCTCGACCCACAACCCTGCGCCAATTTCCCATCTTCCGTCACGAACCTTGACCTGAATATCCTGGAGGAGATCGGGTTGGTGTTCTTCTAGCCATGCATAGAGGGCAGGAGTCGAGTGGGTGAAGACAAGATCGGGAAAGGCTTGCTGTAGCGTCAATACCGATTCGAACGTTCGCTGAGCTGCATCCCACGTTTCTTCGATGGGCCAGAGCCAGGCCAAATCCAGGTGTGCGTGCCCCAACAGATGAATGCGTCGTTGCTTGATGGCTGCACTCAACGGGTGCAATGTCTGCCGCAAGGTGATGAGACTTGTGTTGAATGCGCTACCATCCGGCAACGTTTGCCAGTCAATCCTCTGTAGTGCCTTGTTCAGCTCTGCAAGCTGCTGTGGAACAAATGTTTTCAAATAGCGATAAATAACTGTGAGCTCATCTGCAATAAACCCTGGCTCTGGCACCGGATCGAGGCGCTGATCTGGATGTTCGTAGAGGCAGAGCGATCGCACCAATGCTCCATCGTCATGCCCTGGACTAACAAGCCGAATGGCAACGACGATCGAGTCTCCCGGCCTCACAGATTGACGTAAGAGAAGGCGGCAGGAACAATCAAATAAATCTCCACGATGCACCCGCCCGCCATCCACAAAAACTTGGGCGTCGTCTGCCCACCATGTAAGCGCTAGCCGGAGACTCATGCCTTCTAGATGAAATCCCTCAAGGGTCGTGGGCACCTGAATCACTTGGCTCAACCAGAGCACTTGCTTGCCCTTTTCCCAAGCAATATGCGCCCGGTCATTCAACGAGGCGATCGCCCATTCCTGCCAGTCCTTTGTCACCACGGCCTGCTCAATGGACATATCGGTTGCACATCTATGCCATTGATGTTGAATGTCTTGCTGTGAAAGCGTTCTTAGATGGGCGATCGCTGCTTCAATCGCAGCACATAGGGTTACGTCAATGGGTGACGATGTGTCGGATATTTCAGGGACGGGAACGGATGAAGCCATAGACGGATGAAGCCATAGATTGACAGGGGTTGAGATGAGGAATGCTTGTTTACCGGGAAACCAGCCGGATTGCCCTCTAGAACGGGCATCAAAACACGAACGATGCCTTATCGGTGCTGATGCGTAGAGTGTTGCAAGTAGCTCGCCATCCTTAAGCATGCCCTTCCAAATCCTGTACCGCTTACTTCGCAAGCGGCACAGGATTTGGGCTTGTGGTTTTAATGACGTCTTAGGTACTTAGATGTGTATTATTATCGAGTTTTGTTTTAGTAATTTAGTGTTTTATTGCAAGTTCATCATCAGGTATTTTTCCGAAACACTTGCATTAGATAGGATAGACAATATTCAGTTCTTTTATTTGTGAACACTTTAATGTGACAATACCTCAGATAATGGTCTTGTATGAGAGGCGATTTGAGAGTCTACATTTTTCTCGAACCAGTGCTCCTGAGAACCAGTGTTCGAGGAAATAAGAGTTTATTCGACGCAGAGTTTAGATAGTCTTGTATTTCTTTACGTCAGTTGATTAATTATTATGCCAATTGCTGTTGGGGTTATTGAAACCCAGGGATTTCCTACTGTTTTAGCCGCAGCTGATGCGATGGTGAAAGCGGGTCGTGTCACGATTGTTATTCAGGATCGCTCTGAAAGCGGACGTCAGTTTGTTGCCGTTCGTGGGCCTGTATCTGAAGTTAAGCGCGCTGTTGCAGCGGGGATTGCTGCCGGAAACGCATTGCCAGGAGAAGGAACGGTAACCACTCACTACATTGTTCCAAATCCTCCAGAAAATCTTGAAACTGTTCTTCCGATTCATTTCACGGAACAATCCGAAGTGTTTAGAGTTTAGCGATTTGAGCCCAGGTTGTTGGTGACTCATTCATAAACCTCATCAGTGATATGACAACTATTGATGAAACATCAACTTCCAAAACAGATTGATGACGAGACACCGACTCGTACAATGAAACTTAGAGTGATACTTTGGTTTTGTATTGACTGATATCTATTGTTGTTTAGGAGTTGCAGAATGCCTCAGGCAGTTGGTTCGCTAGAGACAAAGGGATTTCCTCCCGTATTGGCGGCAGCAGATGCGATGGTGAAAGCTGGGCGTGTAACGCTAGTTAATTACATTCGGGCTGGAAGTGCTAGATTTTGTATCAACATTCGAGGCGATGTGTCAGAAGTGAAGGCTGCAATGGCTGCAGGTGTTGAGGCCGCACAAAATGCACCCGGCGGAACTCTGGAAACGTGGGTCATTATTCCACGCCCCCACGAAAACGTTGTGGGTATCTTGCCTATTGACTTCTCGCCTGAAGTTGAGCAATACCGTCAGGCTGTAGAAGAACCAATTTTCCCAAGTTTGCAAGGCAACTAACGCAGAATGTATGTTCATTCAACAGATTCATCATATTGCGATTATCTGTTCGAATTATGAGGTCTCTAAACACTTCTACGTAGAGGTTTTGGGATGCTCGGTTATTCAAGAAACGTTTCGACCCGAGCGCAATTCGTACAAATTGGATCTGTTGGTGGGCGATCGCCAGCAAATTGAGCTGTTTTCCTTTCCGACTCCTCCTGCCCGCCCTACACAGCCAGAGGCCTGTGGGCTGCGTCACCTTGCTTTTGCTGTGGATGACTTAGATGCTGCTGTCCGCTACTTGAAAGACTCCGCCGTCGATGTTGAGGACATTCGTATCGACTCGCTGACTCAAAAGCGATTTACTTTTTTCAGAGACCCTGACGATTTGCCCCTGGAATTGTATGAAAGCTGAAACACCATAAACGATAAATCTTCAGTTTAGGGACATGACTTGGCAACGTTCGCAGATTCATAACGAAGAAGTGAGCCATTGTGGGCCCCAACGGGAACCCCCATACCTCAAGAAGTAGGAACCATAGGGACGGTGAAGAAAAAACAACAACCAAAAAATGGGCGGGGGGG
>JBCCWF010000156.1:0-12839 GCA_039194035.1 Cyanobacteria bacterium P01_E01_bin.6
CAACGTTTACGTTATTGGAGATTTAGCCTACATCGAACAGCAAGGAAAACCGTTAACAGGCGTAGCACCAGAAGCATTACAGCAAGGAGTTGCTGTGGCTCGTAATATTGAGCGTCAGACGAAATGTAAAATTCCTCTGCCGTTTAATTATTTTAATAAGGGACGCCTTGCAATTATTGGGTGTTATTCGGGTGTTGGGAAAATTGGCCCCATTTTACTGACTGGTTTTTTGCCATGGTTAATGTGGCTGCTTGTCCATCTAGTTTATTTACCAGGTTTCCGTAGTCGGTTACTGATATTGGCGAGCTGGATGCACAATTACCTCTTTAGCGATCGCGTCATTCGGCTGATTTTGGCTCCACCTTCGGCTTCGCAATCAGAGTTGCCGAAACCATCACCGCTTAGTGTTCACGATGAGCGCTAATTCTTGAATAACGTAAACACATAAGTAGATGGCCATAATTAAACGTATTTTTCCAAATCTTGTGCCGCCCGCTCAGCGGGCGGCACAAGATTTGGGGTTTTGGTTTTAATGACGTTCAGGCACTTATAACGCCCACTTCATCATTTGGTCAATTATGGTCAATTGATGGTCATGCTCAAACAATATGTTGATATCGATAACCTTCTCGGTGCTGGCTTCACCCCCATACAAAACAAAAGAGTACATTAATAATCAGTGGAATCACTTATAGAAAGTTATAACAAGTATTAGGTAAGTTGCTTCATAAAAATGCAAGCTTCTGGAAGGATCGACACTGGCTAAACACGATTTTCCCGACCCGTGCAGTCATAGAAGATTGCTACACAAAATTTATATACTTGAAAATCGAATTAAGTTTATTTAAGTCTATTGCTGATTAAATCCTAAAAGAACATTATGGAGCTACACAGAATTACTGAAGGAACTGCTAGCTAGGTAAATTTCAGTACTGTGATGAGGCGTAATTCAAAATCTATGCTTGACAGGTGCAAGACTATCACCTCTATACAGGCAAGTAGATGGCCGTAATTAAACGTATTCCTTCCAAATCCTGTGCCGCCCGCTGCACGGACGACACAGGATTTGAGGTTTTGGTTTTAATGACGTCCAGGTACTTACTCACATTTTTATCTCTTATGTTCTGAATTTGGAATGTAGGAACAAATCGAGAAAATCAGTGTCTTGACTACACAACAGCAAATTATCAAATCGATTGTCATGAGTGTTCCAATGCATCTGCTGCGCTCAATCTAGTCAATCGAACGATCGACTCTACAGTAGGTGCGCTACTTTCTGCTCCGGTACATGGGTGCAACAAAAGTAATCCATCTTGTTCTGTCTTGGTGAATCGCTGGCAAGAATTTTAGGTTTCAGATGAAAAGATTTTTCACCTGATCCAAATTTTTCTCCATACATTGAAATGCTGTACTACTTGTATTTTAAGGTGGGATTTTTCCCGGCTTAAGTTATAAGTCACTGTAGTGATGTTTCATTGTCGTGATTTCAGCTACTCAATGATGATGATGGTGTTATTTACCGCCTTTTTTTGAATTTGGAAGTAGAAAAATATTCCCTTTTGAAACAGATTCGATCAATAAGTACCTAGACATAATTAAAACCCAAAGAATAAATTCTATGTTGCCTGTTGTGCAGGCAACATAGAATTTGGAACGTACATTTAGTTATGGCTATCTACTTAAGTAGTATTCCTCTTCTTATAAATTTTTAAGCTTCAATAGCTTGCATTTTAAGCTGGGATTCTGGGGTGAGAGCACCTCAGAATCCTGCGAAGGTCGTCCCAGCTTAAATTGTAAGTTGCTTCAAGTAATCGCTTTCCATTTTTAAAAATGATTGAGTTTCTTACTGTTACATATGATTGCAGCTGAATACATAAACATGTCGCTCCAAAGATATTTATTTCTTTATTCAGTTTATTCAAAATTAAAGGCTCTAGTCTCATTCTAATTCTGAACCTATTTCACATTGCAAGAGGTTGACTGTTTTGAAACATGTTCAGTTCCTAAAAACCTTGAAGAGGGTTCATTTTAGTGGTCAACTGACATTGTCAGATCCATTGAGTCAGAAGTGGGTCTTTTATTTATTTCAAGGTCATATCGTATATGTCACCGGAGGAAGGCATCCCGTTAGGCGATGGTATAGAAATCTGAAGTTATATTATCCAAATGCGCTCTTAAATCGAAGTTTATGGCAAAAAGATTTGGCTATGGCTTCGGTTTCTTCTTTCGAACTTGGGTGGGAGTTTGCTCTATTAGCGACTTGGATAGAACAACAAAAAATCTCGCAAGATCAAGCAAAAAAACTCATTTTAGCCACTGTTATTGAGGTGCTATTTGATATCGCACAGACAACAGAAATTACAGAGCACATTAAATTAAACACATCATTTTCGAACACATCGACATTAATCGATGTCGATCAAGCAATTGGTTCATTTCATAAAGTTTGGCGAGTATGCCAACGGGCTAGTCTTACCAAGGTTTCATTGAATCAGGCTCCTCTGATAAGAGAGCCTGAAAAATTCCATAATCGTAAGTTTGCTCAATTTTATAATGCATATATAACGCTATTAAACGGGAAACGGACTCTTCGTGATGTTTCGGTAAAAACACATCAGCATGCGCTGGAAATTACATCAAAGTTTCTACCATTGGTACATCTAGGTTGGGTGCAGTTAGTTGACGTTCCAGATTTGCCTGTGCCTACCTATGAGCGCAAGCCAATAGTCACAGGAGAACTTATTGCTTGTGTGGATGACAGCATCATGATTCATCAAGTAATGGAAAAACTCCTGACATCAGCTGGTTATCAATATTTGGGTATTGATGATGCGATGCGCGCACTAGGCATTTTAATGGCTCGTAAGCCCGAGCTCCTATTCCTAGACTTAGTGATGCCAAATGCAAGCGGCTATGACATTTGTAAACAAATGCGGAAGCTGTCGTCTTTTCAAGATATTCCAATCGTTATCTTGACCGGCAATGATGGCATCGCTAGCCGCATTCGCTCCAATTTTGTTGGAGCCTCAGATTTTCTCAGTAAACCTCTCAATGCTGAGAAGGTGCTTGGTGTGATTCACAAGCACTTAAAACAGGGTGCTGCCTGACAATCTGGTTCTGGTTAATGCCCGCTATCTACCACTTTGCGACGCATTGAATATCAACCAAAACCAATAAACCTGGATCATTTACTCGCGAGATAAAAATATGGGCACCGCATTAGTTGTTGAAGATTCCATGACCGATATGCAAGTTCTTAGCCGTTGTTTGCAGCAAGGTGGCATCAATGTCCTTGTGGCTCAAACTGGAGAAGAAGCGATCGCCACGATTAGTCACAAGAGACCTGATGTCATTGTGTTAGATGTTGTTTTGCCTGGCTGTAGTGGCTTTGAGGTGTGTCGTGAACTCAAGGCCAAATCTGAAACAAGCAAGATCCCCATCATTCTTTGCACCACAAAAGGAGGCGAAATGGATCGCTTTTGGGGCATGAAGCAAGGGGCAGATGCCTATCTCATCAAACCTGTTGACCAAGAAGAATTACTGAATACTGTCAAGCGACTAATCCAGTTTTGAGCCTGAGAATACGCTATGTCTAATAACTTTTCTATCGCTGATGTGCGATCGATTGACTCTAGTGTGCGATCGCTCACCCTCCCCGACGAAAAAGCAACTCAAGAGCCTTCTCCGAGCGATGACCAGCAGTTTCTGCGCTTGAAGCTGTTCTCAAATATCACAGCTCTCCTGCCGATGCAGCAGTTAGGCGAAGTATTAACGATTCCAGTTGGACAAGTTGTACCCATTCCAAATATGCCTGCCTGGGTCATGGGTATCTACAACTGGCGAGGTGACATTCTTTGGATTGCTGATCTATCCCATTTTTTGGGACTTATGTCTTGGAATCATCAAGCCAACACGGGCGTGAACTATACAGTCGTTGTTTTAAACGTTCACGCGATGAGTGCATCATCTTCATCGACGGATAACCAGATGATCGGGCTGGTTGTCAACGAAACAGAAGATACCGAACAATGTAATCCTGACGAAATTCAGTCTTCTATTGCATCAAGTGTGAACCCGGCATTGGCCAGGTTTTTACAAGGATATTGGCTAAACCCAAATGGCGAAATGCTAGCAGTATTGGATGGAAATGCCATGTTGGATGGAATGTCTAATCCATAAGCTGTGCAACTCTTCCTCAGCATTGAAGGTCTAAGTCACTCAAAGCATAGACCTTTGAGAGCCGTTCAAGATTTAGGTAGACGTGTTGACGATAGTGTTCGAAGAAATGACCTAGTCAGATGCCCTCCAGAACACTATCCATGTTCCGAAATCTGCACAGTCCTGAAGTCTACCTAGATACATATCAGTCCCGAAGGATTTATCTCAATCCTTATCAGAATCAAGAGAGCCGCATCTACCAACTACCCATTACTCATTGACACAGAGGTTTATGCGATGACTCGGCTACCTTCAAAACCTAAGTTCCAAAGTTCTGATCAAACCAATAACGGTTCTAAATCGAGATCATCTCAATCGATGCGCCAAAAGCCTCCGGTGCCACCCCGGGCCTATTCAACAAGTCTCGATGTAGAACCCCTCTCAACAGACACGATGCCTTTTGACCAGGACATTGAGTTGTCTAAAGGTTCACAATCAGGTTCTGAGGCAAAAGGAGGCCTAACCTGGTTCCAAAGCCTCAGCATCAAACGAAAAGCGACTGGATTTGCTGTCCTGATTGGTGCATTGCCTGTCTTGTTGATCGGAACAACCGCCTATTATTTCGCAAGTCAATCGCTTTCAGAAAAAGTTCGACAAGGCGAAATTAACAAAGCAACCCAGCTGGCAGCTGAAATTAACGTCTTCATGACCGACCGTTTTGCTGACATTCAGATACTTGGGGAAAATCCGCTGCTGACGGATCCAGAGCTGTATTCAGCAGCGTCTACGGAAGAGAAAGTAACCCTAATGGATCGCTACGTTGACTTGTATGGCGTATATAACAGCGTTGCCTATTTCAACCTGGCTGGAGATACTATCCTCCAAGCACAGGGGCGTCCCGTACCAAATCACCTGACACGAGATTATTTTCAGCGGATTATGTCCACGGGACTCGCCACCATCAACCCTCCCTCCATCTCTCGAACAACGGGCACGTTGAGTATGCACCTGGCCTCTCCAGTTAAACGGATTGGCACAGATACCATTATCGGAGTGGTTCGATTTCAGCTTCCGGTCGCAGGGTTGGGGAAAGTTGCTGAAAACTATGCAACAGAAGGTGAAGAATTTTTCGTTGTCGATAACAGTGGACTATATTTCCTTGCCTCCGATAACGAGGAACGCATTTTCCAACCTGCTACCGAGCATTTTGCCGAATTTTCAGCCCTTCAAGCAGCTCAACGAATCGATACGGCTATTGGCGTTGATCCAGATGATGGCGTCAGGAAACTGCTGACGTACATTCCTCTTCAAGATATGGCCGGTCAGCAAGAGCTAGACTTCGGCGTCATGCTGGCGATTGATGCGAATACTGCATTTGCAGCTCAGAGACAGCTTCTGTTTACAATCTTGCTTGGTACGATTGTTGCAGCCGTGTCTGTCGGTATCTTGGCCGCAATTGTTGCCAACCGGGCAACGCGTCCAATTGTAGATGCGGCGAATACGGTGGGCAAAATTGGTCAAGGTGCCCTCAACTCTCGAATGAACGTTGAAGGGCAAGATGAATTAGCATCCTTGGGACAAAACATCAATAGCATGGCGTCTCAGCTAGAGGGTCTCGTGCTTGAGCAGGCGCTTGCAGCTGAGCAAGCAGGTATTTTGGCAGAGGTTGCTGGTTCACCGGCTACGACACCCGAAGGCTTATTAGACGGCTTTAGCGAAGCATTTGATCGAACCCGTGATTTGCTCAAACTCGATCGCCTGACGTTGTATCGCTTTGTCACTGATGAGCAAGGCGAAATGGCAGCAGAATCTGTGGCACAGGGTTGGCCTAGTGCTCTTGATAAACGCATCAAGAATTTCCAATTATCAGAACAAATCTTAGAACTTTTTGAAGATGGACGAGTTCTTCCAGTGAACGACCTTTTTGAGGCAGGGTTCCCATCTGATTATTTAAAGCTAACCAAATACCTGCAAGTACAATCCACGCTGATCGCACCAATTATGCCGGGTACTAAGCTCTTGGGCTTGTTGATTGCCGATTACTGCGGTTCTCAGCATCGTTGGCAAGAATCTGAAATTGACTTCTTCGGGCAGCTATCAGGCCAGTTGGGCCTCGTTCTTGACCGGGTTAGCTTGCTGAAGCAGAGTGAAGAACAGGCAGAGGAGCAGCGACGTCTGAAAGAAGACCTCCAGCGACGAGCCTTGGAACTTCTACAGGAAGTTGATCCTATTAGCCGAGGTGATTTGACGATTAGTGCACGAGTTACACCAGATGAAATTGGAACGATTGCTGACTCTTACAACCTCATTGTTAGTAGCTTGCGGCAGATTGTTGGTCAGGTGAAGGATGCGGCTGAGCAAGTCACCAATACAACGGTTACCAATGAAGCGTCTGTTCGAGAACTGTCTTCAGAAGCCTCTCGACAGTTATCAGAAATTACGACAGCACTAACCCAAGTTGAGCAGATGACGACTGCGATTCGTGATGTGGCGAGTAACGCTGAGCAAGCAGAGGTTGCGGTGCAGCAAGCGGCCCAAACGGTTACTGAGGGAGACGATGCAATGAACCGTACGGTTGATGGAATTCAGTCGATTCGGGCAACAGTTGCGGAGACTGCCAAAAAAGTGAAACACCTGGGTGAGTCTTCACAGAAGATTTCAACCGTTGTGGAATTGATTAGCACCTTTGCGGCTCAAACGAACATGCTGGCGCTGAATGCATCGATTGAAGCATCGCGTGCGGGTGAAGAAGGGCGAGGATTTGCAGTGGTTGCGGAAGAGGTTCGAGGTCTGGCTCGGCAGTCAGCGGAAGCAACTGAAGAAATCCGAAAGCTAGTGGCCAACATTCAGATTGAGACGAATGAAGTGGTTACGGCGATGGAGGAAGGAACGGAGCAGGTGGTTGTGGGTACAAAACTGGTTGACGAAACCCGACAAAGTCTGGACAAGATTAACTCAGCCAGTACGCAGATTCGCCAACTGGTTGCATCGATTGCCCAAGCAACGACTCTACAAACCCAAACGGCTGAAACGGTGACCCATACGGTGCAAGACGTGGCAAAAATTGCTACCAAAACCTCAGAAGAAGCCAACCGAGTGTCATCCTCATTTGAAAAGCTTCGGGACGTTGCTGAAAGCCTACAAGAGGGCATTGGTCAATTTAAGGTGAGCTAACGTCGAGCGTTTCTCTGTATCGCAAGGGCGTGATTGATGTCCTAAATTCTCACCCGTGATGAACGATGCCACTGATGTCAGGGTGTCTCTACCACACCCCTCTGTTCAAACCTGTTGTACACTTCGGCTCCTAGACCAATGGCAATCAACTCAGATATCCGAGATCAAGCCTACCAATTTTTTATTCAAGAAGCGCCTGATTTGTTGCAGACGATTGAAACGGGGTTATTAACCCTGAGCCAAGACCGTAACATGACTGATGTTCATCAGTTGATGCGGGCAGCTCACTCGCTCAAAGGCGGCTCAGCTAGCGTTGGGTTGGATGCGATCGCCACCATATCCCACCGTCTAGAGAATATCTTCAAAGTCTTTTATGACGAGTCTGTTGCGATTGATTTAACAACAGAAAACCAATTATTACAGGCCTATGACTGCTTGCGGTTACCGCTCAGGCAGCAAATCGAGACCGGTTTTTTTGATGTTGAGGAAGCGTTGGCGATCGCCGATCCGGTGTTCACCATCCTTGAAAATCGCTTCAGAGATGTGCTGGCTGATGTTGAAAACTATATTCCTACCTCTGAAGATTTGGGGGTGGATATGGTCTTATCAATTTTTGAAGTTGATGTTGCTGGCGGACTCGAACACTTAGCGAAGGTGGCAACTCAACCGAATAAGTATGAGGTGTCTGGAGAACTCCGAGCCCAAGCAGAGGTGTTTGCTGGCTTTGCCGAAATTCTCAACTTAAAGGGATTTGGGGCGATCGCGGATTCAACCATGCGTGCGCTTGATGAAAATCCTGATCAGGTATTTGAAATTGCACAACTTGCCATTCAAGATTTTGAACGGGTTCGACAAGCGGTCTTAGCGGGCGATCGCGCGTTATTGATTGAGCCGTCTGAAAGTTTGTTAGCTCTGACAGAGCCTGTCACTGACGCTAGTACAGAGGCAGACGCTAATGAATATGCAGACACTGACGATTATGATGATTTCGACTTACTTGATGGCGTTGATTTAAGGTTTAGCGAGTTAAACCTAGAATTTGATAACGATGATATGTTCGTCGTTAATACATTTGACACAATTAATGAGTCAGATAAAGTATCGAATTCTTACTCAGAAGAAGTATCTGATTCTCAAGGCTCACGTGAGGAAGTATCGAATTCTTGGTCAGAAGAAATATCTGATTCTCGTGACTCACGTAACAACATTGATCGACTTCTTCTCAAGTTATCGAATAGTGATGAAGCTCATCTAGCTGATGAATTAACGGTTCAGAGATCGGTTGTTTCAGATAATGAACCATCAATTTCATTAGAACCTGAAGACTTAGAATTTGATTCGGAATTTGAAGATTATCGGCTACTCATTGATACAAACAATGATGAGTTAGAGGAGAAGAATCTAGAGGAAATTATCCAATATGAGGATATTGATGACATCGACAACATTGATGACAATATCCCCACTATTGATGGCATTTTGAGTGACGAGAAGTTTATCCAACATGAAAGTGTTGATGACAGTATCTCCACCATTGATGACATCGTGAGGAATGAGAAATTTATCCAACATGAGGATATTGATGACAGTATCCCCAGCATTGATGACACCTTGGGTGATGGGGAAGGTATCCAGCATGAGACTGTTGATGACGCTGTCCCTATCATTGATGGCATCTTGAGTGATGAGGAAGGTATCCAACATGAGAGTGCTCATGACGGTGCCCCCATCATTGACGGCATCGCGGATGATGGGGAAGGTATCCAATATGAAGATGTTGATAACAGTATCCCCACTCTTGATGGCATCTTTAGTGATGAGGAAGGTATCCAACATGAGAGTGCTCATGACGGTGCCCCCATCATTGACGGCATTGTGAGCAATGAAGAAGGTATCCAACATGAGAGTGCTCATGATGATGCCCCTATTATTAATGACATCTTTAATGTTAACGAGGCACTTGAAGCGGTTAAGCAGGTGTCCCAGTCAATAGAATCTATTCCACTAGTGCCAAAAGAAGACGTAGAGTTAACAAATTCGATTCATATCCAAACGTCTCAAGAAACAGCTGGTTTGATAGACCTTGAAGATTTTATCGAAGCAGAGGAGTTTCTAACATCAGAAAATTCTGTCACAACACATGATTTTTCCGATCTATCAGACTTACTCGAAATAAGCGCTCCTCTGGACACACCAGACATCCAAGAAACACCAGACATCCAAGAAACACCAGATATCCAAGAAACACTAGACATTCAAGAAACACTAGACATTCAAGAAACACTAGACATTCAAGAAACACTAGATATTCAAGAAACACTAGATATTCAAGAAACACCAGAATCTACTGTTTCATCAAGTACATCGATAGACACAATGGATGTTGCGTTAGAACGCCTTCCTTCACTCTCTCAATCAGATTCTCATCTCGCAAATGACCAGCATCAATCTGCGATTACAGTCGATGTTCAGGTGACTTCTGATTATGCGGATCCCTCGAAAGGAGGCAGTATTGTTCCAGTTCGTCGTGCTGATTTAAGACGGGTATTGGCACCTGTTCAACAACCTTCCGTTGAGGAAACAGCCCAAGTGCCTCAAACGCCCCAGACTTCGCAACGTCCATCTCACCAGCCAAATCAACAGAATCAGCGCAAACCCAGTTCTAATCGTTCGAAGAGAGCAACAACGAAAGCTGGCATGACGATCAGAGTTGATTCTGATCGGATGGAGCGGATGAACAACCTCGTGGGGGAGTTGGCGATTAACCGTGAAGGACTTGCACTACAGAATGACCAGCTTCAAAATGTATTGCAAGAACTCTTAAAACGATTTTCCCGTTTTCAAACGGTTGTCAGCGGTTTACGCGAAGTGTCTGATCAAATGTTGGTTGCGCCAGAGCGCTATGGGTATAAGTCTAATGGGTCTTCGCATCAGAAAAATGGGATAGCCCATGCGTTGGAAAAGGCAACGGATTTCCCATTTATTAATGCTGATTTGTCGGCGATCGCCAATGCTGGCTCACCTGAGTTTGACCCATTGGAAATGGATCGATATGGGGGATTGCACTCTCAAATTCAGGGAATTCTTGAAGATTTGGTTCAGCTTGAAGAAACTGTTGAAGACATTAACTTGTTTGCACGGCAATCTGACCAAACCTTGGAAAAGCAACGGTACATGCTGACCCACCTGCGAGATGAACTCATTTGGGCACGAATGTTGCCGATGGGTGAAATTCTCAATCGATTTCCTCGAATTTTGCGAGATATGTCCAGGACCTATCAAAAGCCGGTGAACCTACGCGTTATCGGAACTGGCGTATTGGTAGACAAAGGGATTTTAGAGAAGCTGTATGATCCACTGGTTCACTTGCTGAGAAATGCCTTTGACCATGGTATTGAACCCCCTGCATTGCGTCGACAACGAGGAAAACCAGAACAAGGGCGGATCGAAGTTCGAGCATTTCATAAAGGAAATCAAACCGTTGTCGAGGTCTCTGATGATGGCCAAGGGATCAGCTATGAACGGATTCGCAACCGTATTTTAGAGCTGGGCTGGTCGTCGGGTGATCAACTATCAACCATGTCGGATGATCAGCTGATTGAATTTATCTTCTTATCGGGTTTTTCAACGGCTCGTCAAGTCAGCGAGTTATCTGGACGAGGGGTTGGACTAGATGTCGTTCGTTCTCAGCTTCGGTCCATCAAAGGAACGATTACAATCACATCGATACCCGGAAAGGGGACGACGTTCACCCTCTATCTCCCCTTAACGTTGACGATTGCAAAACTCATTACCTGTTTGATTGGCCCAATTGCGATCGCCCTCCCGTCTGACAGTATTGAAGAAATTTTGACGCCGCAGCCAAATCAGGTGAATCAATCTGCGAATCAACGATTCCTTAATTGGAAGAATCAAATTATTCCAGTGCATCGCCTGATTGATTTGTTGGAATATAACTGTCCGTTATCAGAAAATTCGGTCAGTAAAGCGTTGTCAGCCGTTTCCACACCGAGAGATTGGGCCGCACCGATGTTGATTTTCCGTCGCGAGCAGCAGTTCTTCGCCTTAGAAGTGGATCGCTTGATTAATGAGCAAGAATTGGTAATTAAACCCTTTGGAGGGGCGATCGCCCCTCCGAAATATGCTTACGGTAGTGCCATTTTGGGAGATGGTAGCTTAGTGCCTGTGATCGATGCTTTGGTTCTGCTGAAATTTAGAACAGACGAACAATCGACACGGAATGCCACGAAGGAAGAGTCGAAGGAGGCCACTCAACCTCTCTTACCTGCGCGCATTATGCAACGAACGATTCAAGCACCGACGATTTTAGTCGTGGATGATGCGGTGACCATTCGTCGAACGCTGTCGCTGTCGCTGTCACGGTCAGGTTATCGGGTGTTGCAAGCTCGCGATGGTCGAGAAGCACTTGAGCAACTCCAACAAACACCATCCGTCAACTTGGTGATTTGTGACATTGAGATGCCGAATATGAATGGGTTTGAGTTTTTAACTCATCGTCGCCAAGATACATCACTGGCGAAAATTCCGACCGTGATGCTGACATCGCGAGGGAATGATAAGCATCGATGGTTGGCGAAGCAATTAGGTGCCACGGCCTATTTCACAAAACCCTATTTGGAGCATGAATTCTTGTCAACGGTCAAAGACATGATGACGACGAATGGTACTGGAAACGGTGTCCAGTCGGCCAATGAAGCAAAGTACCCAGCAACTTCTCTGTAAGGTGAACGCGAGCTAAATAGGGCTTGGTAACGTTCCCCGAGAAAACCAAATTCATCGTTCCTCTGACCCACTCTATGGAATATCCACAAATACCGTAACCGCAGCAACAGCAATGATCATGTCATCATTCTTGTCATCCAGTTCAGGAATGGCACGCCCTTCGACAATCATGCCGCCTGTTTCTAGCTGTAGGGTTTTTTGCCCAAAGGGAAGCACAGCCAACACCTCTTCTTCGCGAACCAGCTCCGGATTGGGTACGCCCACCTGGACTTCGACAATCATCTCGTTTGGATGACTCAACCCAGCGACTTCCCAAACACCGGGCAGTGCATTATGGGCGATCGCATTTCTCACGGCTCGTGCGGCGGCGACGGTGGGTTCTTGTCCATGTTGGTCAATGCCCATACCCATCTCAATGATTAATCGTTTGCGTGTCATCGTTATTTCTATTCCTAGCAATAAAAACCAATAGACTTGTCTGTTAAGGAGAGATTTTGGGGCGCTGAGCGCCTCAAAATCTCTCCTTAACATCTTCCCTGTTTAAGTTATCAGCCGCCCAATAGTAAGTAGATAGGCATCAATAAACTCACTTTAAAAACTTGGGAAGCTGCTCCCCAGGTTTTTGTTTTTTAGTTTAATAACGCCAAGCTACGTAGGTTGAGAAGAAATGGTGGGTTGAGAAGAAGACGCAAGGCTGCACGTCTAAGCTAAAACTCACCTGTTTTGCGTATTTTAGTGGTTTTTCCCCGCTTCCGGCGGGGAAA
>JBCCWF010000157.1:0-12796 GCA_039194035.1 Cyanobacteria bacterium P01_E01_bin.6
ACCCTTATTTCTTCGTTGCAATTTTGAGACGTTTGCCAAGTCATGTTTCTCACACCATCCATGATGTTGACCACGCTAGTGTAGCAGTGGATAGTGGGTCACCATTGACGGAAGATTGTGAACCCAGATGCCTGCCCAAAGAAACAGCACGAGGAAAAACAGCATTGGTTTCCATGTTTTAAGCTGAAATAGCAAATACCCAGTCAAGATACTCAACAATGGAAAGACTTGTAGGGTATAGGTTGCTTTGATGGTGTCTCCTTTGCCAAGGTTGGGATACATGATGAGAAACCAAGCGTAGCCTCCCAGGGATGTAGCGATCGCCAATAACAACAGCAGCAGAGTATCTCGTTGATGACGAGATTGAATCGCATCCTTTCCATTGGCCATCGGATTAGTCCGCAGGCGACGAATCACCGTGATGGAACTAAAGACAACTGATAGCACCATGATGGCGGTCGGAAACAGAGAAATCCCATTCACCCGACCCAGATAGGGTGCAATCGACAGGCGATTCGTTTCGAGCCAGTCTGGAATTCCAGAATTTTCTTGGAGTGTATTCGATAAGGTGAGTCCTGCGACGTATTCATTTGTGCGGATATCTTTGCCATAGACACTGAAATATCCCCAATAATCTCCCCAAATTTCTGAGTAAAAAATTGGAAAAAATCGATTTGGGAAATTGCCACGAATCGGATCCGTTAGAATCTCATCAACGCTCAAATCAAAGTAAAAAGATGCTGGCTGATTTTGGAATGAGAATTGCTCTTGGGGAACGCGGTTAAAGGCCGTGGCCTGACCATATTCCGATCGAAGGCCGAGATAAAACCAACTGGAGACGAGAAAGGTGATCACCGAGATGATGGCAATCGCCCGTGCAAATGGCCAGACATGAAACCGATAGATCCAGCCTTGCCACAGCATAAAAAGTCCCAACGCAGGATAGAGCAGAATGCCCCATTGTCGAGACAGAGCCAGTGCTCCTAGGGTAATGCCCAACAGCACAGCGTAGCCAAGGGTCGCACGATGTAGCTGGAAAATCAAAAGCGTCAGGTAAATTGCAACGACGGCAAAAAAGGCAACATAGGGTTCTCCACGGACATAGGCAAACGTCTTGTAATAAACCGGCAGCAATCCCAATGACATTAAGGTGCCTAGCTTGAGCGCCGCAGATGAGTGAACTCGGTCACAGATTTTCAGCAAAAAATAGGTCAGCCCTAGCGACAACAAGACATTAAAGAGTTGCGCTATTTTCTCCGCTCGTTCAACCGTCACGTTGCCAAAGGCGATCGCCCACGCTGGAATGACATACGGCAGAGGGGGCGAAAAAAACTCATAGGAGTCTTCAGGGGTCACCAGTCGAAGCTGGGCAAACGCCTCAATGTAATCCGTATGGGCATAGGCGTCATAGCCAATAGCTGAATCGTGGTGCCACGCGTTGAAGAAGACTAAGCCATTGATGACACTGTAGATCAGAAGCAGCGCAACATTGAGTCGCTTTTTCTCGTGAAATGGATCTGCGATTGTGTGGAACAGTGAGCGAAAACTAGGAACCATGACATACTCAAAATGGCCTGACCAAAGAATCATAGCGTGCTCGAATCCTAACGAATTCAAACCATTCCGAATGTGTGCATGTCGATTAAGTACCTGGACATAACTAAAACCAAAATCCCAACTCTTGTGCCGCCCGCTGCGCGGGCGGCACAAGATTTGTAAGGATACGTTTCATTATGGCCATCTACTTATGATGGCTTCTAACTTAAGCCAGGAAGAATTTAGCGAGATTCTGGAGCGCGGAACGCCCCAGGATCCCGCCTTAAAATACAAGCCATTACGATAACAAACCAAAATGATTGAGCCCTTCCAGGATGCCTCCAGAACAAGCCGCCTGAGCAAGGTAAACATCTTTTGACAATTGGGCCGCATGCCATTCTCTTAGCTCTCGCTTTGCATTGCCCACGATGATGCCTTTTGCTGCGGCCTGCTGAAACATGGACAGATCGTTACCAGAATCCCCACAGACCACCGTGCGATCGCCCGTCATATTCAGCATCTTTTGCAAGAATGAGACCGCAGCCCCTTTATTTCCCTGTTTTGGCAGAATATCTAAATCTTTATCACTGCTGTAGACGATCTGAACGTCAAGCCCTTTTTCTGCCAACGCGTCTTCCAGGCTAGGAATCATTTCCTGGGCAACGGTTTCCTTCAAGAAATAACTCACCTTAAAATTAGTTTGCTCTGAAGTCGGCTGAAGAATCAAATCATGATACTGAGAGGCGATCGCCACGACTTGGTCTCGATTCCAGCCCGATGAAAGATACGCATTCCAAGATTGATCAGGCTGAGTGCTGCCTCGCGGATAAATGACAGTACCAACTGAAAGCACTAAATAATCTGGTTCCAACAACTCTTGCTCTGTCAACAACTCGTTGTAGAGAGTGAGCGATCGCCCAGTGGAATAGACCACGATGGTTCCGTACTCCTCGCGATGCTGCCTCAATTTCTGATTGAGTATTGCCAATGCCCCTTCATCACCCACCAACGTGTTGTCTAAGTCTGTGATGAACATGAACTGCATCGCTATTTTCTCCTTATCTAAAGAACGCAACTAATTCATCTGCTCAATGACGTAATTTAGTTGACAAAACCCGCTTGTGTTCGTTTGACAGCTTTTCAAATGAACGCGGGTTAAGTCTGCAAGACCGTTAAAAAGCGGTATCCCGCTGCCAAGAAGAATGGGGATCTGAACAACACGGATGTCTGTCAGCAACGAATCATTCATCAATGATGCGGCTAAAACACCACCTCCAACAACCCATACATGAGTCAGTCCTGCATTGTCTGCAACCTCCACCACGTGACTGGGGGGAAGCGGCTTTTGAAGATTAGCGCCTTCTATTGGTGTGATATCTCGACTCGAACAGACCCATACTGGCTTGTTTCCATAAGGCCAACATCCAAAACCACTAATCGATTCATACGTTTTACGCCCCATCATCAACGCATCGACAGTAAGGAAAAAGTCGTCATAACCGCTCTCTTCCTGGGAGATCCCGATGTCGTCCAGCCAAGATACACTGCCATCTTCCTGCGCGATATGCCCATCGAGGCTACAGGCCACATAGTACGTCACTCTCATCGCTATACCTTTGTTTTGATTCTCCGTTGACATTGGAGATACTCAAGAACCCCACCGTTATGAATCAGAGCAATCGCTTAGGGCTAGGAATGCCATAGAACCGGAAATGATTTTGTTGCCGATGATGACTGCACCACCACCCTCAACAAAGCAAACCTCGTTTAGGTCAGGAACTGGAGTTTTCCTACAAGAAAACTCCAGTTCCCAACTTGTTTTGGATTTATCTCGGGGTTTTTATTTTTCATTCATTAGACAATGCTAGGGTACAGAAGCGGATGAGCCCAGGCATCCACAGATCCCCTTCAATGCTATCTTGTGAAGCCCTTCTTAACGTCTTTTTTATCGTGGTTGCCCGATCTTGATCGACGCGTTTGGATTTTGTCGTTTGGTCGCCTTCTATCGCAGTTTGGCAATGGGTTTACGCTGTTTTATGCGCCCATCTTCTTTGCAAATCAGGTCGGGTTATCTGCGACAGCGGTCGGTATCGGTATCGGGAGCGGATCGATCTCTGGCGTCGTCGGTCGATTTATTGGTGGTTCGGCTGCAGATTCGCCTCGATGGGGACGCCGTAAAACAATTCTATTGTCTGCTGCCATCTCTGCAGTAGCAGATGTTTTCCTTGCAACAGCGTTCAATTTTCCGACCTTTGTGTTTGGAAATTTATTGATGGGACTCGGCATTGGGCTATATTGGCCTGCCACAGAAGCGGTGGTCGCTGACCTCACCCGTAACAATCAGCGGAACGAAGCCTTTGCCTTGGCTCGATTAGCAGATAACCTAGGGCTGAGTTTGGGCATTGTGGTTGGCGGTGCCCTCATCGAACTAACCGGTCAATATCGGCTGCTATTCATTATCGATGGCATTACGTATGGAGCCTTTTTCTGCATTGTTGCCTGGGCGATCGCCGAGACCCTAAATAGTCAAAATACCCCCGCCCGACTGTTGTCTGGATGGGGGGTGGCATTGCGCGATCGCCAGCTCTGGGTATTTGCAGCCGTCAACGTCCTATTTACGATGTATTTGGCTCAGGTGCAAAGCACCATGCCTTTATATTTCAGCAATGTTGTTCCTGCTGGAGTCAATAGAACGGGCTTTTCCCCGGCTATTATGAGCACCTTATTTACCTGGCATGTTGCCCTGACCGCCCTGGTGCAACTCCCCGTCGCCCGTTGGCTCAATCGCATGACCCACACAAAAGCCTTGGGAATATCGTTATTGTTTTGGGGCTGTGGGTTTCTTTGCATTGCCCTTACAGGAACGGCTTCTGGAGGCTACCTTGGGTGGGCTGTTTTGGCGTTGACCGTGTTGGCGATCGCTACCGTGACCTATCTACCATCAGCATCTTCCTTTGTCGTAGAATTAGCGCCTGATTCTTTGCGAGGCGTGTATCTATCTGTAAATTCTCAATGTTGGGCAATTGGATATTTCATTGGCCCTCCTCTCGGTGGATGGGCGTTGGATCAGTCGCCCCAGGTCGCCCATAATTTTTGGATTGCCCTGGCATTGAGCGGCTTGCTGGGATTAGGTATTCTCTATCGCCTTAATCAAGTGACATCGACAGCATCGACCATACAGACATCAAAAAAAACATAGGCGATCGTTCGATAAGAGAGACTCAGATTCTTACTGAAATGATGTTGGTTTACATACACCCAAAACTTCTCTACTCATACAAGCAGAAAACGTTCAACTAGTGGCATGCACACTATTCTTGACGATGTCATAATAGTTAATAAATATCCTCGGAGATTTTTTCTAATTCATTAAGTCATCGCAGAAAATCTCCAAGCATCTTTCTACCAATCACAATGAAAATCAGGGATGTGGGCAATTTAGGAATAGGCATGACATAGAACCACCCAAATTTCTTGGAGTGTTTTAATTTTCATTCCCTAGAGTTATTGATAACTGTGTAATGTATCGTCCCATCAAGAAGTGAAAATCGGCTTGTGTCTCGGCAGATTTATACGAAATGCACGTTCACTTCTACGATTTCCTCTTCTACAGGCTCACGGAAAACTAATTCACCTATCTGAAATAATCCTTGTCAAATGCTAAAAATATTAACTGAAAGCATTACCAGGATACGTAAACCCCTGGCATTGGATGCTATCTTTCAAACGACCGCTACAGAAGTTAGGCGTCTACTATGTGCCGATCGGGTTGCTGTTTTCCGGTTCTATCCAGGAGAAAATTGGGAAGGAGAGTTTGTCTCTGAAGATGTTGCTGATGGTTGGATTTCGGTTCTATCAGAGCGTGTCTATGACCATTGTTTTGGAGAACAATTTGCCCCGCAATATCAAGAGGGACGGGTGCAGGCCGTTGCCGACATTCATTCAGCTGGACTCAGCGCCTGCCATGCCGAAATTTTAGAAAAGTTCCAAGTGCAAGCCAATCTTGTCGTACCCGTTTTGCATGGGCACTACCTATGGGGGCTACTTTGCGTGCATCAGTGCGCAGGACCACGAGAATGGCAACCCGATGAAATTGATTTTATCCAACACATTGCTGAACATTTTGGCGTTGCCGTTCAGCAGTCGGAATACATCCATAAGGCAGAGCAACAGGCAATTGAACTGTCTCGCAAAGTAGCAAGAGAACGTGCCTTGACGGAAACCATTAGCAAGGTACGTCAATCCCTAGAAATAGAGAAACTTTTTCAATCTGTTGCCTCAGAGCTACGTCACTTGTTAAAAGTCGATCGAGTCGCTGTTTTTCAATTTGACCCAGAAAACGATTGGGAAGGAGAATTTGTCTCTGAAGATGTTGCGAATGGTTGGACATCAGTACTAGCAGAGCGCGTCTACGATCATTGTTTTGGAGAACAATTTGCATCGCAATATCAGCAAGGACGGGTGCAGGCTGTTGCAGATATCCATACAGCTGGACTCAGCGGCTGTCATGCAGAGATTCTAGACAAATTCCAAGTACGAGCGAATCTCGTTGTGCCTGTTCTGCAGGGTGAGCAGTTGTGGGGATTACTATGTGCTCATCAGTGTGGCAAGGCACGCCAGTGGGACGAAGACGATATTGAATTTGTTCGCCGCATTGCCGAACACTTGAGTGTGGCGTTAAAACAAGTCTCGATTTTAAACCAGCTCCAATACCAAGCCGAACAACAAAAATCTCTGACGGGAGTTATCAATCGCATACGCAAATCATTAGATTTAGAGACAATTTTTGAAACCACCGTCAAAGAGATACGGCAACTTCTGAATGTCGACCGAGCCAGTATTTTCAAGTTTTACCCTGACGATAGTTGGGGTGGCGAATTTGTTGCTGAGAATCATACGGCAGGCTTGTCTTCCATCATCGATGAGCGCATTCAAGACCACTGCTTTGGCGAAAACTATTCGACCCTCTATCAGAAAGGAGAAGTGTACGTATCTGCCAATATCTATGAAGCTGGGCTACAAAGTTACCATGTCCAAACTCTTGAACGCTTTCAGGTTAAAGCCAATGTTGCTGTACCGATTATCAGAGATGCAGAACCGTGGGGATTGCTTTGCATCCATCAATGCCATGCGACTCGCCAATGGCAAGACTCTGAAGTTGAGTTTACTCGACAGATTGCGGAACAGTTGGGAGTGGCTTTGCAGCAAGAAGTTCAAGTCGACCAACTCCAGTCTCAGGCTGCACAACTTGCAGATGTTGCGGTTCGAGAACAATCGGCCAACCGACAAAAGCTGATTGCGACAACGGTAGGCAAAATCCGTCAATCGTTAGAATTTCAAGAAATTTTCACCACAACCACCCATGAAGTCCGAAAAATCTTAGCGTCAGAAAGAGTCGCTATCTATCGGTTTAATCCTGATTGGAGCGGAAACTTTGTTGCAGAATCGATGGCTGAGGGTTGGACACCATTAGTCGGTTTAATCCCCTCTATTCAAGACACCTACTTGATAGAAACCCAGGGTGGACGATATGCCCAGGGCGAAAGCTTTAGCGTTAATGATATCTATCAGTCGGGCCACGCAAGCTGCCACATTGCCCTTTTGGAAGAGTTTCAAGCACGTGCCTATGCCATTGCCCCGATTATGGCTGGCGATCGCCTATGGGGATTGCTAGCTGCCTACCAAAATTCAGCACCGCGCCATTGGGAATCAGAAGATGTTGATTTGCTCGCTCAAATTGGTGACCAGCTGGGGGTTGCCCTGCAGCAGGCTGAAGCAATGGCACAGGTACAGCATCAAGCTGCTGCACTACAAAAAGCAACGAATCGCCAAAAAGCTCTTTCTCGAACGATTGACAAAATTCGTCGGTCGCTGGACATTGACACCATTTTTACCACAACGACGCTGGAAGTGCGTCAGTTATTAGACGTTGAGCGGGTTGCTATCTATCGCTTTAATGCTGATTGGAGTGGGGGCTTTCGTCGCGGATTCTATTATAGACAGCTGGAAACCAGCAATTCCTAGCCAGACAGTGATTGAAGAGGTTTTTCCTCAACCAGATCCAGACGGAAAATATCCCCGGAATGAAGTGTTTGTTCCTATTTCACAAGGCGACAAGTTGTGGGGATTGTTGATGGCTTACCACACCTCTCAGCCACGCTATTGGGACGATGACGACGTTGGGTTGCTTGCTCAGGTCGGTACTCAATTAGGAGTTGCGCTACAGCAGGCTGAACTGCTTAAACAAACGCAGCAACAAACAACCCAGTTAAATCAAACTCTGAAAGAGTTGCAAAATACTCAGGCTCGGTTAATTCAAGGTGAAAAAATGGCTGGGTTAGGCCAACTAGTGGCAGGCATTGCTCATGAAATTAACAATCCGACTAGTTTTATCTTTGGCAATATGGAACCAGCACAACAATATGTGAACGGGTTACTAGAATTGCTGAATCTTTATGAAGATCAATATCCAGAGCCAGGCCAACGCATTCAAAAAAAGGCCAAAGATATTGATATCAACTTTTTGAAAGAAGATTTGCCGAGCTTACTTGAGTCAGTAGAAGTAGGAGCATCGCGCATTACGGACATCATTAGCAGCATGCGCGTCTTTTCTCGAATGGATGAAGCCGCATTCAAGGAGGTTGACATTCATCAGGGACTTGATAGCACATTACTCCTCTTGAGTCACCGACTCAAAGCAGACGGTGAACGACCGACGATTGAGGTGATTAAATCCTATGACGAACTCCCCCTCTTCAATTGCTATGCCGGACAGCTAAACCAAGTGTTTATGAATCTTTTTGGGAATGCGATTGATGCGATTGAAGATTTAGAGATGGGTGAAACAACGCCTAAGATTCTAGTTACGACAACGTGGCTGCAACAGCAAAACAAAATCGTGATTCAGATTGAAGATAATGGCCCTGGTATCTCAGATGAGGTTCTCTCTGACATATTCAATCCATTTTTTACGACGAAGCCCATTGGTAAGGGAACTGGATTGGGATTGTCCATTAGTTATCAAGTGATTACAGAACTTCATGGTGGAACCATAGACTGCGTGTCTATGGTTGGGAAAGGTACAACTTTCAGAATTGAACTCCCTATCACGTCTGTCTGCGACATCATGCCGACGTCGGCATCCAAATTAAGCAAATCGTTGTCAATTTATAAGTAAAATTTATAAGTAACGGCTTATGTGAGTTGATCGCTGGAATGACGTAGATACGTCGAAATCACTTAAGTTCCTGATTTGGAGGCTAATCAAAACCCTTGATATACAAGAACTTTAAATAACTCACATAATGCGTTAGTAATAAGTAGATATCCATCATGAAACGTATCCTTCCAAATCCTGTGCTGCCCGCTGCGTGAGCAGCACAGGATTTGGGGGTTTGCTTTTGATGACGTCCCGGTACTTATTCTCTATGGTCTTAACCACACGACACAAAACGATCTGGAAGCAAATGCCTCAGGGAATCATTCATGTATCCATTTCTTGAAATGTTGATAGGAATCTCTGTAGTTTAAGCATCAGATGGGAATAGCGATTGCAGACACTAGATGGTGCCAGCAATTGCTCAATCTGCATTCAGGAGCTACCGCTAAGTAGATAGACACAATTCTTCGCCGCCCGCAGCGCGGGCGGCGAAGGGTTTAGAAACTGTTTTTAATTATGCCGAGATCCTTATTGAGTGACCGGCATTGAACATTCGTACATCGCAATAAAACCTATGACTACTTCTGGAAATCGAGATCGTGAACACTTGAAATTGTTGTCAACGCTCCATTATGTCCTGGGAGGTTTGATGGCAGCTTTTTCAATGATTCCACTGATTCACGTTGGCTTTGGTATATTTTTCATTACGTCACCAGAGACGTTTCCTGACCCAGATGGTACGGTACCCCCAGCAGTCATGGGGTGGCTCTTTGTGATTGTTGGGATCATTGTCATCTTCGTGGGTATGGCTCTTGCCATTTGCATCATTACATCAGGACGTTTTCTATCAAAACGCAAAGGGTATTGGTTTAGCTTTGTGGTTGCTTGCATCCAATGTATTAATGCTCCTCTCGGTACAGCGCTTGGGGTGTTTACCATTCTGGTATTGTCTCGGGCGTCTGTAAAAGAACTGTATGGCATCTCACGTCCTTCTGATTCTTCTCGTTCATCGGCTTGATGAAGATGATACATACACACCAATTGATGTGTTGTTGAGACACAAATATCTGGAAACAGAGGGCGATCGCATGAATCTACCTTGCAGCGAAGCAACCATACTGATGCGTGTTTCATGCCTTGACGGTCTCAAAAAACTAGAGTCTCGATATTCCCTGATATTTCAGAAGAGGTGACCCATGCCCCAGTTACCAGACAAAACCTCAACACCATCACCGTCAGAGCCTGATCTATCTCAAGCGATGCATCAGAGTCGTGAAGAACCCTCAGGGCAAATGCCTCCATTGCTCGATGAACCGAATCGTGACTCAAATGACTCGTTGCCATCAGAGGACTCAGAAATTCATGCAGAACCATCTGACTCGTTGCCATCAGAGGACTCAGAAATTCATGCAGAATCATCCGACGATCCCATCAATCAACTGTCTGATCCGGTAGAGCAAGGACTGGAAAAGCTTCGAGATGAATTCAGAGCACTCTGCAAAATCAAGGATTCTCTTGAACAAAACTACCGATTGATCCAAGCAGCCAATACGTCTGAGTTGCCAGCAGAAGAATATCAGGCACTATTTCAGCAGTTCAGAGCAGAGCACCTTTCCAAAGAACATCAGAAAAATTTGCTCAATGAGTTAAATCGGGAATTTGACGATTTATCCCGTATCAAAGATCCCATTGAGCAGAATTATCGGCTGATGCGTCAGGCAAAAGCATCAGAGTTAGCGACAGAGGAATATCGTCAGCTTTTTGAAGACTATGAGCGGCGTACAGCGGAGGGTTTGAGTGGTTTCGTTAACAATAGCCTGCATCGATTAGCCTCTCTCGCAGGATTTCTGGGGCAGTTCACCATTATCGTTGGTCTTATTCTTTTTATTGCGGAAGCTGGCGATCGCAAACGAGCATCTCATACTCAAGCCTGGGAAACCATCACCAATGCCAAAACGTTCACTGAAAGTGCTGGGCGCATCCAAGCCATTCAAACCCTGAATGAAGGATGTGCATACCGAGACATTAGACCCGATACGCAAAATACAAATGCAACACCATCACTTAATCCTATTGAGTGGTTTCATACGCAGCGGTGGATGGAAATCAACTGGCATTCAACACCAATTATTGGAGGCTTTTTTCCTGACTGCATCAGCTTGCGGGGATTAGACATTGCAAACGCTCACTTACCAGAAATTAATGTGAGTTGGGCGAAGCTAAACAATGCTCGCATGCAGGATACAGGACTATGGAGTGCCAACATGCAAGGCGCGCAGCTTCGAGGTGCACAATTTCAGCGAGCGAAATTACGAAATACCAATTTACGGGGAACCGACCTTGAAGGAGCACAACTTCAAAATGCTGATTTGTCGGGAGCTGTACTGGGGTGTATGTACGACTATGCGATGCCTCTATGCACAAACTTGAATCGTGCAGACCTAACAGGCGTCAATCTGAGAGGTGATCAGCGTAATGAAGAAACAGTATTCCACACCATGTTTGGGCATCAAATTTGGCTAGAAGACGTCATGTTTACCCATGCACTCTATGATGACGGCACCAAAATCGGAATTTGTCATCAAATGAATTTTAGTGAGGGAATCTGTACCGAGAATTCCTACATTTCGGTGAGTGATTTTATGAGTTTTGACGGGCAGTTTGTGAAGGACTATCGATGCCCAGAACTTTTAAATGGCATTTGTTCCGAATCGGATTTGACACAGTTTAGGCAAGACTTGAAACGTGGTTTTGCCTTTGCCTACGAAATTAGTCCAGGAGCTAATTTGAATGGAGCTATTCTCCGACAAGCAGAACTCAGTGATGCCAACTTAAGTGCTGCACAGTTAAACAACGCTGATTTGCGTGGGGTTCGATTACAAGATGCCCAACTTGCCGGAGCGGAATTACAAAATGCTGATCTCAGCTGCACTGAGCCTCCCGTCGAAAAATCACGGAATACCGCAAATTGTGCCAACTTACACGAAGTGAATTTAACGGAAGCAAACCTGAGTGGAGCCAATTTAGAGTATGCAAATTTATCAGAGGCAGACTTAACTGGAGCGAGCTTCGAAAATGCTGTGTTGTCTGGTGCAAGCTTTATCGATGCAAATGTTTCGGGGGTCAATTTCGCCGGAGCAACTGGATGGACGGTGGAACAACTTCAAGCAGCAGAAAATTGGGAAACCGCTGTTTTTGATGACGAGCAGCGATCGCAACTTAGTCCAGCCAATTAAAATCTTGTACCTCTTCCCATTCATGGCTTCTAAGTATCATTGTTTTTTCAAAACCTAGTTTTTAGGCATGATTTTCATGCTCTATTCCTAAGCTGTTCGCTATTTAAATTGCGTGGTTGTCCCTCGCCGGAGGTGAGGGATAACCACCACAATACGCAAAATAGATGAGGTTTAGATTACTCAGCGTTGATGTGTCTGTCTAATGAATCGTCATCAAAAGAATGCTCGTCTTTCATGAAAAATTGACAATCATTATTTTTCGTATCATTCACTACGGTTACACACAATCCCACCTGATATAAACCATCTATTGGCTTAAGGAAAAATAATCTCTTCTTAAGTTTGATGAATCACTTTTAGATAAATTCAAGTTGCTTTTGGGATGGATTTCTAGCCATCGCATATGTTGAGCTTAAATTTGTCAGAAGTATGTGTTTCTTAAAAATTCGTTTCTAGGGTTCCGGCTCAAAAATAGCCTTTATGTTTATTATTTGAGTGTCTGGACCGAGAGAAACAGGTTGACTAATTACCTAAGCTAATTAGTCAATTCACGGAGGGATAAAAGCCCGGGAGAAATTGGTCAACTTGATGTTGGCCTAAGGTTCTTTTCCTGGGCTTTGCTGTATTTAAATGCTCACTTTCAATGCTTCTAATTAGTAGACGAACTCTAGGAGATTGAGTGCATGGAAAATACTGCTTTCTCGTGGGGAATTATTATCTTCCTCCTAGGCACATTAGGAATTGGTGTATGGGCCTCTCAGCAAATTAAGGGAGACAGCGTTAATTTTTTGGTAGCGGGTAGAGGGCTGGCGCTACCCCTAGCAGGTGCGACACTCATGGCCCAATCTGTCGATTCAAATGCCAC
>JBCCWF010000158.1:0-12755 GCA_039194035.1 Cyanobacteria bacterium P01_E01_bin.6
CCGTCACCATTGAATTGCCATACATTGGCAAGATTCAAATCCAAAACGCCATCCTGACAGCGCGCCGTATCTGCCGAGATTAGCTTAGGGTAGTGACCTGCGCTACTATCAGTATCAAAATCAAACAGCAATATTTCCGCCATCTCAAGCGTGTCACTTTCAACGCTATTCACATAAAGCCAGCGGCGATCGCCGATTGACAGGAATTGTTCAGGCTCAAGTGGAATCGCATCCTGACTCAGCAGCAAGCTTTGGTTGAGTAGTCGAACTTTATGATTGGTATAGGGAGCAACAAAATCATTAACGCTAAATGAAAGTGCTGAGATTACTAGACCTAATAGTATGAATGGCTGAAAAATGCGCAGATACGACACACCGGCAGCTCTCAGTGCTGCCAGCTCAAAATCTGCCCCCATTCTTGCAATGACTATCAGTGTTGCAAACAATCCTGCAATAGGAAATGTTAGAACGGCAATCGCTGGTAGGCTCAGGACCAACAGTTGTAAAACAGTGCTTCCTGAAACTCCCTTCTGAATGAGGAGATCAGTAAACAACAATAACTGCTGGCCTAGCAGCAACGCAATCCCTCCAAATACCCCTATGAAAAAGGCTTGAATGAACTGTTGTAGAATGTACCGATCGAGTATTCGATATCTACAAAAAAAGCGTATATTCCAAGTTTGGCATTGAATAGAGTTCACATTTTTAGACTATTCACATTTTTAGACTATGTAGTTTGAACGGCTTATGGAATACTAAGCATTTTTACTCTAGTGATTGGTTCTAGATAATTGCAATTGTGACTGTGCGAGTGGATGTGTATTCGATTCCATCTCCATCGGTAAATGTAAAATCTAAAGTAAACGTACCTGGAAAGGCCGGTATTACGTCATCAAAGTTGCACGTCCCTCCTTCAGGAACTGGAGCTGGTGTGCAAACATCTTCAACTGGCTCGTTCAGGTCGAGCCCTCCAGGTGATATTGTCGCCACATAGAAGTCCGTTCCCACTGGAACCGAGCCATTGGGTAGTCTAATGTTGCCTGTTAACTGAACAACTGGCGACCCCGATGGTGGAGCAGGAATATTCAAGATTGGAGTAATTGAATCTAAAATAGCGTCGATATCTTCGGCTGTTTCGATCGATCCACCAGCTGTGGAGATGAAAACAGAACCACTGCCGCCAATTGTGGTTGGTACCTCTCCAGCTGGGACAGGGGTGGGTATAGGCGTAGGTGTAGGACCAGGGCCAGGAGTAGAGGTCGGGCCGGGACCAGGAGTGGGAGTTGCTATTGGCGGAGGGGTAGTGGGGATTGATGACGTATCTTGGTCGCCGCAAGCAGCTGCAAACGAAAGTAAAACCATCGCCACAAAAGGTATTCTTGCTGTACCGAACAGTTGCTTAAGTCTATATCTTTTCATGTAAAACACTCCTCAGAAACTAGCAGCTATCGGAAAAAAAGCAAAACTGCTTCGGATTCTTTAATTTCTATAGTCAAGGTTAAAAACTCCAAGAAACTGTTCCTCGAAACTCAAAGGGTGCTCCGGGAGTAATGCTAGTTCGAGTGCCAGCGGAAGAAATGAACTTTGCGTCAAATACATTATTGAAGTTTAGAGCTAACCTGAAGTCATCTCGACGATAGAAAAGAGCCATGTCAACTGTAGCGTAAGGATCGAGTTGGAATGAATTATCAATATCTCCTTCACGTTCAGATACAGCTGTTAATCCCAATCCAAAAGCTAAACCCGATAAAGCTCCTGTTTGAATTTCATATGTTGTAAATATTCTACCGCTGTGGAGAGGTACATTTTCAAATGCGTTTCCTTCTGTCAAGTCCTCATCTTCAAGAATCTCAGTGTCGGTTAATGTATAAGAAACCAGTGCGTTCCATCCTGGTAAAATCTCTCCGGAAATGCTTGCTTCAATACCTTGGCTGCGAGTTCTGCCAATGGGTACCTGAAATGTAGGGTTATCAGGATCGGGAGCAAGTTCGTTCTCTCTTATAATGTTAAAGGCAGCCAAGGTAGCGAAAAGATTCCCATCTAGAAAATCAGCTTTGACCCCAACTTCGAATTGTCTTGATTCCTCTGGATCGACAAGGTCTACATTTGAGATTAACGCTATAGTATTGGAGCGGAAGGACTCGCTATAGCTACCGTAAAGAGATACAGATTCAATAGGTTTATAAACAAGACCTGCTTGTGGAATAAACTCAGTAGTATCAAATCCTTGATCGACATCAAATAAGAAATCGGAATTTTCGTCATCAATAATTTCTAACCTTCCACCCAGAAGGATAAAAATGGTATCAGAGATATTAATCGTATCCTGTATGTAAAAACCCAGGTTTTCCGCTCGGGTCAAGACATCAATAATAGTCGCTCCCGAAACAGTATCTAGAATACTTTCATCTTGGAAAGTAGGATTGAAAATATCAATTGATGGAGCTGATGCAATCACAGACTCAGTATCGCGAGCTTGCAGACTCCATTCAACCCCCATTAGCAATTGATGCTCTATATTTCTACCCGTGTTGAATTCGCCTCCGATTTCCCCTCTAGCAATAAAGGTCTCAAAGAGTTCTGGATCGGTTTCAAAAAATGTACGCGATAAAATTCCCGTTGTTTCATCGAGATCGCCAGGTTCAGTATTGATGCGGTTGCGATCAACTCTAGTATAGAAAAATGCATTTCTTAGCTGCCAGCGATTATTTAAATCATGCTCAAATTCGTATCCAACACGAATTTCCTCAGAAGTGAGTTCGTCAAATGGATTACCTAGCCGACGGCCAAATGGGATGTCGACAATCGTATCGCCAATAGCTAGAAGTCCTCGATCGAACGGGCGCTCGTCAAAGAGGTATTCTCCACTGATATTCAGCCGGGTGCGATCCGTGATGTCCCAGGCAAGTGCAGGGGCAATGAATGTACGTTCAATGGAAGTGAAATCTCGGAAGCTTTCCGAATTTTCGTAAGCAGCATTCAAGCGGGCGCGCAGGCTACCATCTTCTGTAATGGGATAGTTAAAGTCGATTTCAGGTCGAAAAGTACTGAAGCTACCCCCTGTAAACGACACATCATAAAAGGGTTCGAACTGAGGTTGTTTCGTGATGATATTAATGGTTCCACCGGCGTCGAGGGAGCCGAACAAAATAGCAGAGGGCCCGCTTAATACCTCGATTTGTTCAATGTTTGCGGTATCGCGTGGTGAGGAGCGATCGAAAAATACACTTTCTCGAAAACCGTTGCGCGATACAGTACCCGCTTCGAAGCCCCGAATTCTAAATTCATCTGCTCCGTCTGTTACGTTGCCTGGAGTGACCCCGGTCACATTGTTGAGTGCTTCTGATAGGCGAGTGGCTCCCTGATCTTCAATGACTGCTCTAGGAACCACCTGAATTGACAATGGAGTATCTCGAATTGGAGTGTCTGTTCTTGTACCGGTTGATGCTTCGGGAGCAAGAAAGCGAGAGCGTTCGGCATCGACAACAAACTCTTCAAAAACGAAATCGTCCTCGCCAACAGCTCCACTGCCCGTAGTAGCTGGGTCGGTGGTATCTGTTCCGGTGGCTTCGTCGCTAGCTCCCTCAGCTGTTTCCCCAGGAGCTTCCGCAAGTGAGTCAGCACCTGCCTCACCTGCATTCGGTATAGCCAGGAATACTCCCCCCTCGGTCTGCATAACTTGAACTTCAGGGGCCGAGTTCACGCCTAGGAGAGTAATTCTCACGGTGCGCTCATCGAGTTCAACTACCGACATAAACGATATGGAATCAGCAGGGGCATCAATATCAAGGCGCTCTCCCTCGGCTAACTCTAGTTGCGCGTTTACGATGTCGACTGTTGTGAGGTTGGCCGTACTCGACACAGTTGCCTGGGGAGTGGCAACGACTTCAGGTAATGTGCCAGGTTCAGGAGGAGTACTTTCCTGAACCTGCAACAGGATCTCGAGGTTGCCGTCCATGAGGGAAAGCTGTATATCCTCAATGGCTGCATTTTGAGCGCTTGCTGGCTGCGTAATTAGAAGAGGTGCTGTGAAAACAACTGCCGCTAGGGAATATTTCCAACCGATCATGGGCGGCACCCCTGGCCAATCGATTGGTCTGTGATGAACTTACCTGGCAAGAATCTGAGCCACTTCCGATCTAAAAATAATTGCATTTATTTTCAACAAGGCATATAGGATATATGTGCATTTGAGCTAGTAGATAGTCAGCCAGTTGTTAAAAAAACAACCAGCCTTTTCCAAAAAGGTTGAGCTATTAGGAGTAGGAGTGCCAGGGGCTTATGGTTGCTGACCATCCATCTTGACGCTAGTGTGTGCGGCTGCCGAATTACTTATTGAACTCGGAGCCAGTAGCATACTCAACGATTAACACCTAGATGCAAATAGATGTCAAGAAGATCTGAGATTATTCCTGTGAGCTCCTTCTGTGCAGGTTGTGCGCTATCAAGGTGGACTCTCATTTTCAAGTCGAAATTGAAACTGGCTTGGACCTTGGGTAGAAAGCGTATTGTGCTCGAGATTGAACACGATGGTGGGAGACGAAATACGATCTGCTCCCCGGCATAGCGCATCCCGGTCTTTACTGTCAGGTAGACCGCTATTCTCAGGACCTAGAGGTGAGTTCGCATTGTTATCTCGTTCACATAGCAGTGCCGGTTCGGAGGCTCCGATGAGTTCTAACGATTGTGCTGTGTCTCGATAAATTCCTTCGCTACCTTGAGCCGAGCGTTGAGCTTGTAGGACGAGCACGCGATCGTAAAAACGGACATCGTTGGTCTGCCGATCGATTTCGACCCGATCGGCATAGATGCGAGTGGGGCGCTGCAATGTGTCTTGCACCTCAGAATTACTAGCTCTGCGAGCGAGCCAGTCCCCAGACTCTTGATCCATCTGAACATCACCACTCAAGACAATCGTCGAAGGTTCTATGGTTGCCTCTGTTGAGCGGGCTTCTCGGCCCTCTTGAATGAGTTCTACAGAGTCTTTAAAGACAGCGGTCTCAGTACGCGAGTTGTAAGTTAGCGACGTGGCCCTGACTTCTGTTTGCGATCGCTCTACTTCTTCAATGACAGATTCTCCATCACTTGTAGGAGACTCTTCAACTTGAGTGAACACAACATTCTCTTCGAACTGAAAGATTTTCTCTTGGTGATCTCCCTGCATACGTTCTGAGGATAAGACTCTTGACGGTTCCTCCAACACAACGCCATCAACTAGTTGGCTAGAGGAGTTCTGGTTGCGATAAACACCTCTTGGTGCGCGAACGATTGTGTCTCCTTGCAAAATGACTAAATTTCCCTCTGCCCTCGCTGTTTCAGTGTCACGGTTATAGTCGACGCGATCCGCCTCGATGGTTATGGTCTCTGCGTCATCATCAGAGCTGTCACCTGGCGAGTTGGACGAGTCACTGGAAACAAATACTGTTCCTTGCCAAGCGGAAAGTTCAGAAAGGTCAAAGTCAAACGTCCCTGTTTGCCCACTTAAGGCTACTTCTGGTGATTCCAATACAAACGCTTCTAGCGCTTCAATGCGCTGGTCTGCATATATTTCGAGGATTTCAGTCTTGAGTAACGTGCCGTCTGTACCGAGGACCCTGACGTTTCGAATCAGATCGAGGCGATTGAGATTGGTGTGATAGACAGCAGATTCAGCCTGCCACCAAACATCGTCACGTTCGTCAAAAAAGAGAGATGTCTCAGAGTCTCGTACAGGTGGGGATGAATCTCCAAATAACCACCCACGCGCCCCTTGCTCGAATAGTTGCAACTCACCTTGTAAGAGCATTTCATCAGCGATTAAGCGCCATCGGCGAGCCCCAGCATGCCTGCCAATAAAATCAACGTCGAGTTCGACCGTTGTGGGTGTTGTTGGAGAGGGTTCTAACGAGATATCTTCAACTGGCCATAAGATCCCCCACGCAATCAGGCCCACTAAACTAGTAGCGCCTAAAAGTGGCAAGGCCATTGTTGATAGCGATTCCTTCATGAATGATTTCAATCGATTGTCAGTCAATGGTTGAGGATAGATCGATCCTTGGCAAGACTGGGAGGCGTTAGAAGGTTCAGCCAATGCGAGACAAACAACTAGGCTTGTCTCGCCTGACTAGTGGACTACCTATTTTTGTATCTCTAGAAGCTTGAATGCATTGTGCTCAGACGATTCGGGACTTTATTCGCCACATGTGCTGTGTACAACAATGATGATTGTTCCTGTGAAGTATCTAAGAGGCGTTGACTATTTGGGTCAGTATAACCGAGTAAATTCGAACTGAATGGATCTACCAACATAGCTGCATCGCTATGGCATGATGCAACTATCAAATCAAGCTAGTAACTTACAGTGAGAGAATATTTAGAAAGAGTTTATAGTATGGCGGGATCGTGGAGAAGGCTGGTGGCCGTAAAATATAACTTACAACTATCAGTCGATCAATTCTTATTACAATTAAGCAAGACTATTGCCTTAGGTGCATTCTTGTTTTGGGGAGGGAGCATTAGTGTAGCTGCGCGACCTATCTTGACAATTGATATGAGAGTGGGACGAACGATTCATCCTGACTATTGGTATGTCGTGGCATTGGGAAACAGCAACAATATACCTGAAGTGAATCTTCTCGATCCCAATCAATTGCTCAATCCTGGAGACGTATCGTTTGTCGATAACTGGGATTATCTGATCCGAGTCAAGCCATTGAATACAGTCGGATTGATTGAAAGCTCAATTCAGGCTGAGGCTGAGGCTGAGCGCGAGTTTGCTACTGGCTTTAATAACGTAAGTGTGATGGACGCTGAACGTCCTGCAGATTCTCTCAGATTCGAGATCGATCTATCGACGCTCGATCGCCTCGATCCCATCAATCAAGATATTCACGTGAGTCTGTTCACGATTCCCAATCCTTTTGAGCAAGATCCAGAGTTTGTGTTGCTTGCAATTGATGCAACTAGAGGAGAAATTCCTCATGCTTACTCGCTAACTCTTGCGGATCGCCGACGAGTTATTGTAGATAACCCCCAGCGACAGGAGACAGTGCGTCGAAGTCGAGAACTCATTGTTCAACAGGAAGAGCTTTCCAATCAGTTGCTAGAGCGGGATGCTTTAAGCATCTTATCAGCAAATATCGTAACGTTTGGCATAGAGATTGAAGATAGATAAGGCAATACTTTTGCTGCCTTTTTTATTTGTCTATGTTTAGACTGTCTAGAATCCGTGGTGTTAAGTCTTGAATGACCTCTTCCGCACAAGAATTGATGTAGAAGTGATCTCCTGGAAAAGTCTTCACAGAAAATTCTTTGTCAGTTTGCAATTGCCATTGTTCTAATTGCGTTACGTTAACTTCGGGATCTCCCTCTCCTGTATAAGCAGCGATAGGGCACTCAAGTGGTTTCTCCCAGGTATATATATACGTTTCAATCAAGGTGAAATCTGCTTGAATAATCGGAAAAAATAATTGTCTCAATTCCTCATTGTCGATCAGCACTTTTGGTGTTCCTCCCAAGGCTTGGATCTCTGACCAGAATTGCGGTTCCGGTAGCTGATGAATTGTCGGTGTATTCAGAAGAAGTTGAGGCGGTCTGCGGCCTGATATCGCTAATACTGTAGGTAAGGGTTGATTGTGATGCCGCAAACAACGAGCCAGCTCGAAACTAATCAAAGCTCCCATGCTATGGCCAAAAAAGGCGAAGGGGCGATCGCAGTCAGTTTGGAGTACTGAAGTAATAGCATCGACCAGTAGGGGCAGGGATTTGAGCAATGGCTCTTGCATCCGTCTGCCGCGGCCAGGAAGCTCAATTGCACATACTTCGATCTCCGCTGGAACTAACTTAGACCAGATCTGATAATTATTAGCAGAGCCACCTGCAAAAGGAAAACAGTACAGTTGAACACTCGCTTTTGGGTTTGGATGGAAACGAACAATCCAATCAGATGGCTTGGTTGAAAACATAAGTTATTATCAGCATAGAATGCTAAGTTGACTTGCACTTTGGTTCAAAATGCTAGCGACTAAATCTATTAAACGTATCGTAGTTTAAGCTTTCAGGGCTGCTATCTATGAAAAACTGTCCTCTTTGCTGAGTCAATCCGACCGGTCGAGTCGGAAATGCTACTAGTACAGTTTCCATTCGGAATAGTTCATTTCTAGGATCGGCGACAAACCGCAACTCAAAGTCACGTAAGTCACGACGAACTTCTACAAAGTCTACACCACGATGATTTAGCCGTAACCGGATGCGCCAGTGATTTTGCCAACGATTTCCCAGGGTCAAATCTGTATTGATTCCGTACCGTAATTCTCCCTCGATTGGGTCGTAAGCTGCTTGTAGACTATAGCTTAACCCAGGCTCGTAGCTGTCAAGCCCAGAACGTAAATTACGATCAAAGGTTGTTGAAGAGCGTTGGCCATAGCTCAAAATGATAGGTAGCAGCTCTCGATCATTTGGGTCGTAGCCTGCAAAGAGATTTAGGTTTAATAAAGTTGGAGATGTCGATAACGAAAAATCTGCAGTTGCATACTCCCATCTCTGCTCTGCAAAGTCATAACCTGAATACGCATCTAAACGTAAGGAGTAACTAACTGGGGATTGACTGGTATTTAGCTGCTGTTCCTCAATGCTCTTTATATCTTCAATCGTATCATCTTCAAATACTAAAGGGATAGGGCTCTCTCCAGGTAGATCGTCTTCAAATGCTATAAACTCTGGAGGAGCATTTACAGTCGCATTCGGTGTCTTAAGCGTTAATTCTGCCTCTAGCCGATGACGATCAGTATAGCGACTGGGAATATCGAATGGAACAGAATTATTTCCCAGAATGGCACGATAGTACTGAACATCTAACTGCGACCATCTTGTGGGTCGAACTAGCAGGTTAGGGTTGATTGTCAGAGCACTTTCTCCATTTCCTGTAGAATAGAAAACCCGATCGTACTGAACTGTGTTTGGGTTAATCGTTAACCAGCGATCGATAGAGATAGGTGAAAATCTCAAGATCGCACCCGCATTTGTTGTTCGGTAGTGCTGTAAAAAATCACGAGTATTAGGATCGGACACTTGGTTAAAGGCAACTCCCATATTTCCTATAAGAGAGATTCCAGCTCCTAGGCGAATTGGAGCTGATGAAAATGAAAAGTCAAAATTTTGTCGAGCTTCTAGATCATCTGTCGAGCTATTCAGCCCTCGATAGTTGGCAAATGCCCGCCCCCAGTCCGGGCTGGCAATAGCGGATAGATGCCAACGAAGCGAAGAGGTAGGCGATTGCGAGGAATCAAATTGACTGTTTATGAAGTTAAGCCTGGCATTTGAGCGAAACCAATCAATATCTGAAATTCTCTGTGAGTGATTGAGAGTGATGGGCAGAGTGTAGCTATCCAGAGATGGGAAGCCAAATCTGCTGACATCAACGGTGGTTAACGATAAGGGAGTAGAGTATGTGGTGTTCACACGAAAATTAGCGCGATCGTTACGACCACCTGCAGGGCGCACAGTGTTATCAACGTTGATATCGACCTGCCCTTGTAAGTGATTGCGATTCAGAGGTAAATCGAATCGGTGAGCTAGTCTAATGCGACTGGATGTTCGTTCATCGCCTGATTCTGTTAGCCAGTACAACTGTGCTCGACCAAAGTGAATTCCTGAAGCAATGGGTAATCGGTAGTCATGCAGAAAACCAATTCCTACTCCTTGTTGCTCGGTTAGATCAAACCTGACACCTCCAAAATTTGATTCGTTAAACTGGTATGCCCAACTTGATTTAAGTGAAGTTCCCTCTGTTTCGCTATATCCTGGAATTATCCATTGATGTTCGCGTAGACTATAGACAAACGCTGGAAAAATAGCTACCTGCTGACCAGATTGTGGAGAACTATCTTCTGCTCTCTCCCCTCCAGCAAATACCCTAGCCCACCTAATCAAAACGCTATTATCTGGATTGATTTCGACACGCTCTCCACTAATATAATGGGTGACTGGATCCCCTGTAGATGTGGTGACAGTCGCATTGTATAGAATAGTTTGGCCATCTAATTTTGCAGTAGCTGATTGACTTCGTATATGGACAAATGTCCCTGGCTGTTAGCCAGGGAAAACTGTATAGGCATCTTCAAAAGTCGCTGTACGATTATCTACGTCATAATTGAGATTATGCCCGCTAATAATTCTAATAGCTCTGTCAGTGCGAGCGAGGGGTTGTATGAATCGAAACTCACCTTCGCTAGAGAGTAGATTCTTGTCGCGGTAAAATAGTAGGCGATCTCCTTCGATGATTGTCCCATCAGCAAACTGAACGCTTGCATTTCCATCGGCAACTGCCACCCTTCTATCCGCATCGTAGCTGAGCCGATCTGCATTAATGTCTACTTGATTTGGATCGAGTAAGATTTCACTCTCTAAGCGAAATTGAAGCTGCTCCTGCACCTCTTCTAGAGAAATTACCTCCGCTTCAGTTGATATGTCTGATTCACTACTATCAATATCGCTTGATAGATTTGACCTGCGCGTAAAAGTGTCTAGTTCGGTATCATTAGAGATAAGATTATCTGAATTAAGAAACTCTAGTACTGTCTGTTCCGACCAATGTTCCGGTGCTAGTTGTAATAGCGACGCATCTCTCGAGACTTGCAAGTTCTCTGCCAAAGATCCCGATGTAGTGTCAGACTGCTCTCTTCTCGGGATGCTTTCATACCGATCGTCTAGAAGATCTATTTCTGAGGAGCTTCTATTCGATGCATGTTTGTCCAAGGCAAGATGCTCTTGGTTTGTACTAGCCCCAGCATGGGTTGAAAACAAATGTAGTGCTAGTAGTAAAGTTACTGTTCGTACTTTTACGCTCACTTGATGCTTGCCTCGTGAGCTGAAATCAGGATATCTACTCCACAATAGTGGCCGATAGAAATTATCTATACTATTCATGCAGATGTCCTATATAAAAGTTAATCTACATTCAATTCTGATTGGATTGGCAGATACCTATCATGAGATTATTCAAGTATTTTTATTAATAAATATTGGCTATTTCTCCTTCTCGAAATATATACTCGATGACTAAAGAAAACTGGAAATGCGAGATGACAAGACTCACATTTCCAGTTTAGTTAATTGGTCAGTCAGTGACTATGTATACAAAAGGAGCACTATCAAGAGAGAGAAGACAAGTCTGAAATGTCGGGAACAGAAACAAAACTGTCTTCCGTCAAAGCATCGGCATTTACGCCTGTCAGACTTGCAAGGGTTTCACCAGTAGATGTCACGCCTAAAACAGCGTTGCGACCATCTTGGGATATCTCGATGTCAGAGAAACTTAATTCCCCTTCCACTAATCCGATGAGGTCGACACCAACACGGAAACCATTGACGGTATCTGTGCCATCACCATTGCCAAAGACAAAGGTATCTACACCGGAGCCGCCAAAGAGAGTGTCGTTTCCAGTAACTCCCATGAGCAAGTCATCACCAGAACCACCGCGGATGATGTCGTTGCCAGCATCGCCGCTGAGAACGTCATTTCCGCTATCCCCGAACAGGCTGTCACTGCCGTTACCACCAGAGACGCGGTCATCGCCCCTCTGGCCGCGCAAGAAGTCGCTGCCACCCTCGCCAAAGATGAGGTCGTTACCTCTATTGCCGAAGACAGTATCTCCGCCGCCGCCAGCGAAGACAGTATCGTCGCCAGCGCGAGCAGCAATTTCATCGCTGCCTCCACGGGCATCGATAACGTTGTCATCGCTGTCGCCGAACAGTGTGTCACTCCCTCCGGTGCCAGTGATGTCAGGTTCAGGGGCGGGAGGAGCAGCAGTATCTAAGAAGGTCAGTTCGAACGAGGTGTTGTCAGCGTCTATGTCATAGAGCTCACCATCCTCGACGAAGAAGTCAAAGGTTTCAGACCCCTCGTCTAACCCATCTACAGCCAATGTCGCTGTAAGGCTGGCCTCTGGCGCGGTCAAGGTTACCAGAATGTTATCAGGTGTCAGCTCAATAGGACCGGCAAACCCTTCTGGAGTTTCACTGAGGATCGAAGGATCGAATTCCAATCCAGGTAAGTCGGTGCTACCAAGTGCAATGGTGACGCCTTCTTCAGGGATTTCGCCTTCAACGTTGAAGGTAAAGGTAATATCTTCGCCTTCGACAAACTCAGTACCATTAGCCGTGAAGCCAGTTACCACAGGGGGATCGGTGGGCAAATCAATACCATCAGTCAGGCTGATATTGGCAATGTTCGCTGTTGGGCTAACCGTGTAAGGAGTGTCGAGCAATCCATCCGGGTCAGGAAGTAACTCGAAGAATGTGACAGTGGTGTCTTCTTCCTGAATGATGTCGTTAGCAAGAACAACATCAAAAGAACCAACGTTGTCGGTAAGAATCAATTCGAAGGCATTGATATCTTCGAAGAATCCTTCGCCAAACTCTAGATTCTGGAAGTTAGAGGGACCAGTCTCAAGGTTTTGAGACGTAAAGCCGTCCAGATTATCCAGCGATACCAAAGCGCTTTGACCGCCTTCGGGTACCTCACCATTAACGGTGTATTGGAAGGTGATAGTGCGCTCTTCCAGCGAACCTTCTTCAGAGACAGATTCCGGAATAATCTCGAATTCAATCTCCGGCCCATCTTCAGCTGGAGGCTCGGGCTCGGGCTCAGGTTCAGGCTCAGGCTCGGGTTCGGGCTCAGGCTCGGGTTCGGGCTCAGGCTCGGGTTCAGGTTCGGGCTCAGGTTCAGGTTCGGGTTCGGGCTCAGGTTCGGGCTCAGGCTCAGGCTCGGGTTCAGG
>JBCCWF010000159.1:0-12737 GCA_039194035.1 Cyanobacteria bacterium P01_E01_bin.6
GACTGAATCGTCGCACCCATTATTCCACCCTCCAGAAGACATATTGCTTCTCTCTAGCCTAAATGGAGAGACAACCGAGGCTTTAACGTCTTAGTTCGAACCGCTTCATATTGGCTGCAAAAAATCCTCGAACCGACAGTCGTGAAACCTCGGATGACCGCACCATGCCTAAAAGCTATGGTCATGGCTGTAACGATGTTTGAGCAGTTTTTGCTCGTCAGCGTTGTTCATGGGGTTCTTTTGCCGGTGCTCGGTAGGATAAGGAGGAGCAATGACCAGTCGAACACGAGTGCACGCACCTCGCAGGCGAAAACGTTCGACCTCCTCTGCAATCGTGCAGGTAGGTGATACATCTCGCAATAATGCTGAATCTGGCTTTTCCGATGTCAATAGCCAGCCCCGTGCAGCGCAATCTCCTCAGTTACTTACAGGCCAATTGCAGCGGGCAGTCAAGTATGGCCACAGCTTTCGAACCATTATCGCCCACTCGTCAGTTCAGGCATCTCAGCACCCATCTCAACACTCTACTCACTCGAAGGTCAATGGTTTTGGGGGGAATTTTGATACGACATCCATAACTCGTCAGAGGAAAAAACGTCGTCACTCCGAAGACGTTTTTTCTTCCCTTCAACGAAATGCTGACGGACTTGGTACAACAGTTGCATCGCCATCAGAAAAAGCTATTGAGCGATCGCGTGGCAAAGGCGAGTCCCTTCCCGATGATGTCCAGTCCGACATGGGAAGCGCCTTCAACGCTGACTTCGGTGGAGTGCGAGTGCATACCGATAGCGAATCCAATCAGCTCAACGAGTCCCTCTCCTCTCGGGCATTCACCACGGGCAATGACATCTATTTTCGCCAAGGTGAATATCACCCCCATAGCAAAGGTGGGCAAGAGTTGCTTGCCCACGAACTGACCCATGTCGTGCAGCAGTCTGGTGGTGGACAGGTCAAGAGAAAATCTACTCTCCAACGAAAAGGTGATGATTCTACTAATCCAGTGATGAAGGTATCATCGTTGCCTGCCGCGTCATCTGAAGATGGATTGACTGTGGGGCCAGCAGGCGATCGCTACGAACAAGAAGCGGACTCGGTGGCAAGCGAGATTGTGAAGCAAATTCATTCACCTGCGCAGCCTCAAAATCAGGTGACACCACCCACCGCATCGCACCCTCATCATGGAGCGATCGCCACCAAACGGCGTCCACAGGCTGCTCACGGACAAAACAACATCGTCCCCATGCGGCGCAAAGCTTCTGATGAGAAGCATCCATCGGCTCAGCCCCCCAAATCTATTCGCTCAATTCAGCGTCATCCAAGCACCATTCAACGGGATGGACATAAAGCAAGTGATGCCAGAGCAGGGGCGAAAGCAGGAGCAAAGGGGCAAGCCCTAGGCATGGTCAAAACAGTTTTGCCATTGACGGCAACTCCTGGATATGTGAGTGATTTGAAGCAACTCTGGAAAATGAGTCCAGAGAAGGTTGACGCTCAATATGGCGATGGCAAGTTAGGGCAATCCTTTCGGGCACTGGATGGCTTGACGCAAACTGCTGATTACGTTTCTACCACCGCAACAGCAATTGCGTTCACAACAACGCTGTTAGGCGGAATCTTAACCATTATTCCTCCCGCATCTGCAGCAGGAGCTGTTTTTCTCGGTATTGGAACCGTGTCTGGTCAAGTTGCCACGATTGCACATACCGTTGCCTTTGGATTAAAAGCCATTCAAACGATTTATCAAGGCATTCGTAAAGCCAGAAGTCCTAAAGGCAGTGCTGCCTATGCCGCAGCTCAGGCAATGATTTGGAAAAATGTTGGGGGAATGGTTTCCAATGCCCTTGGGGCCGCCTTTGGTGGGCTGACGGGAGGATTACCTGGAGTCTCTGGGGTCATTAATCCTGTTGCAGCTCCTGCACAAGGAGCAAGCGACGCAGCCATTGGAATTGCTAACGCATCTAATTCCCTTGCCAATGCAGAAATTGGAGAAGGCATTAACCGAGTTGCTGATTTTGCTGCTGAGTCAGGGGGTAAGGTTGGTGAGCGGAAAGCAAAACGATCGGAAGCAAAGAAACCCATCTCGACCAACCTGATTGAGGTACAACCTGCTCCCACCTCTGCTTCAAACACAACTACGACCCCGACCCTAGATCCCCAGTCATCGGTTCATCTCGAAAACCTTAGCACTGCCTCACAACAGCAAGGCCAGCACGCTCAGCAAGGAAAGGCAGAAGCCCGAGAAACAGGGAGTCAGTTCAAGAGCGTTGATCAAGAAACAACAAACTTAGCTGGCTCATCTTCAGATATACAAGGTCAAAGTCAAAAGATTGATGGTGATACAGATAAAGCCTTGACCTTGGCCAAGAGCGGTCTTAAAGAAGGCAACGCAAGTAAGATTTCGGAACCTGAATTAATCAAAGCTGACACGAAACTAAAAGAAGCCGAGGCCAAAGAAGGACTTCAATCCGAACCACTACAAGATAATGAGCCTGAAGCACCGAGTGCTGCCCCTAAAAAGACGAAACAGCCAGGATTCTTCAAACGCACGGTCACGAAGCTCTTCAAGCGCATCATCAACATTCGCAAGCGTGTTAAGAAGGTTGTTAACAGTGTAAAGGAAAAAATTGCAAAGGTATTGATCAAGGCTCTTGGCTTTGAGCAGCCGATTCTAGCCGAACAAGCTCATGCCAGAGAACAGATAACCCAGACGCCAATGGCTCTTCAGAATTACCAAGGCACAGAAACGGAATCTACAAGCGTTTTGAAAAACATTCAGCAAATTAAGGGGAAATTTGGCCCTGATAGCTAGGCAAATGATTAGGTGACAGGAAGGAGACGACTCTCAATGACCTCTTTTAAAATGGGTGCTCAACAGGCTGGAAAAATTGCGTTTGTTGGCTTAGTGCTAGGTGTGATAGGCGGATGGATTTCAAAATTGAATGGAATGGATGCCGTCACTGCTGCAACGATCAGTGGACAGATTTATTGGGCATTAGCACTTGTTCTCCCCCTCTCATTAATGATGATGGTCTGGCTAGAACGTCAGCAGGTAAAAATCGTTCTTGCAGAATCGTTAGCGTCAATAGTTTTTCGATGGGAATTAACAGGACTGGGAGGGGCGATCGCCGCTAGTCTTCTTTTCATCATGGGAGCAGCGCAAATTCCAGCCGTATTTGGTGATGTTGCTGCTGTTGATATTGTTCAGGCGCTTTATCTCGAAATCGGCTGGACAAAATTTTTCGTCGTGCTTGTTGCTAGCGGAGTTACCTCTGTAGCGATCGCTCTCTGGTGCCACCAGCAGGCCAAGCATATTCGTTCCAATGTTTCGCGTTGATGCATCTTGAATAGAGCCATGACTTCTTTTTCTAACGACGCTTCCCCCAAATCGATTTCGATTGAAGGCTCCCTCAATCTGTATGACCCAGAAGGTCAATCCTTCCCACTTGATCACGCATCTCTCAAACTGACTCACTCTCACGATCGCATCATAGACTGTTGCTTGGTTGTCATTCTCGATCCTCTTCTCTATCAACGAGTTGCGTCGAATCAACTATTTAGCTTGAGACCCGAATTGACGGGGCCTGAGGTGGGAGGGGCGATCGCCCCAGATCTTCCCGTCACGCTTACTCTCCGGCTCCATCCCGAATGGCTCCCAAACATCACAAATCACTTCTCTCAAAAACAAGAGATCACAACCTATTTGCAAAAACTGGCAGAGACTCAACCTCAGGCCCGGCTAGTTCAAACCGAAAGCTGGCTGGCTCTGTCCATAACCCAATTTACAGAAACTAAAGAGCACGGTTATCGCACATTATGGGATTACTTGGGAGGTTTCGACCCAAACGATGAATCTGGCAGTGCAACAGTTTTGACTGAAGCCCTTGGACACTTTATTCAAGACTCTCTTCAGGCCACTTTTCAGGATGAACTGGCTCAAACCACAGCCGACCTCCAACAAGATTTAGCTGATTTCTCCCAACGCCTTGGCGGTGCAGGGTTACCTCCCATGAGTCAGCAGGGACTTGCAGAAATGATGCGAGGATTGGCTGATATCTTTTCCCAAGAACATGATTCTGATACATCCAATCATGTTCCATCTATCTATGAACAGGTTCAGGCCTTTTTTGATGGCGATGAGTGGCCAGTCGTTGAAGTCGAACCCAACGCCATTCTTCAATCAACGTTTCAGGGTGATAACGGTCAATGGCTTTGCTATGCTCAGCTTCAAGAAGAGCATCGGCAGCTCGTTTTTTATTCCGTTTTGCCTTTGCGAGTACCCGATGAAAAGCAAATGGCGATCGCCCAATTTATGATTCGGGCAAATAATGGACTGGCTATTGGTAATTTCGAGCTGGATTTTGAAGACGGTACAATTCGTTTTAAAACTAGTCTGCGATCGCCCAACACCCCATTGACTGATGATGTCATTCGAGACTTGATCTACACCAATGTCTTAACAGTTGATCAGTACCTTCCTGGCATCCTTCAACTGCTCTACAGCACCACCGATCCTGCAGCGGCGATCGCCCATGTTGAAGAAAAGCTCTGATACATCAGCATGGCATCTCTATCGAATGAAACGTAAACAACCCAACACAATATCTCGGGTTGTATGCAGGACCTATTCCTACTGTAATTTGGCAATGTTAAGCGGACGAACGTGTCAAAGTTTCTGAGAATGGTATTGTGCAAACCAGACACTATTCAACAAGGCAACAAATCTGTGACAAACGAGGCACCACAAATCGGAATCATCATGGGCAGCGACTCTGATTTACCCACCATGCAAGGGGCGATCGCCATTTGTATGGCATTCGCCGTGCCCCATGAGGTGGCGATCGTTTCTGCTCACCGGACTCCTGAACGAATGATGGACTATGCCCAGTCTGCTCATCAACGAGGACTAAAGGTGATCATTGCTGGTGCTGGAGGAGCGGCTCATTTACCCGGCATGGTGGCATCGATGACTCCTCTCCCTGTCATTGGTGTTCCAGTGAAAACACGCACCTTGCAAGGCGTTGATTCTCTTTATTCGATTGTGCAAATGCCAGGAGGCATTCCCGTGGCGACTGTGGCAATTGGCAATGCGAAAAATGCCGGTTTATTAGCAGTGCAGATTTTGGCATCTCATGAGCCTACGTTGTTCAAAAAAGTGCAAGACTATCGCGAAAGTCTGAAAGATATGGTGATGGACAAACAAGCTCGGCTCGATCAATTGGGTTCGGAGACCTATCTAGAGCAAATGTCCTAAAAAAATTCCAACCCACTCTCAATTCTGACTCCACATGAATCCTTTTCATATTCCACAGCTACAATGCTGTGGTGAGTTTTCTTTGGCTTCAAGCATTATTCAACCGGTTTTCACCCATCCTGACATTTCTATAACCTGGTATTTCTGAAACTATGAGTCTTGACGCGATCGCCCACACCCTTCCATCTTTTTTTATGACTGCTGTTGAATCGATCTTTTCTGAGCTAGCGATTGAAGAACCGACGATTGAGGGGAAAATTGCTCAGTTTCTTTTAGTGCTGTGTGTTTCTCTGAGCGTGGCAACACTTTCCCGCACACTGCCTTGGTTTCGACAAATTCCCTATACACTCCTCTTAGTCATGGTGGGGCTGGGGTTGGCAGTCGTTGATATCCGTTTGGTCACCTTGTCTCCCGATATCATTCTGCTCATTTTCCTACCACCGCTTCTGTTTGAAGCTGGGTGGAACTTGGAATGGAAGAGGCTAAAAGAAAATTTGATCCCCATTTGCCTCTACGCTATTTTTGGCGTGGTGATCTCAGTTGTTGGAATTGGACTAGGGCTGCAATATTTTTCAGGATTGGCATTAGGAACGGCGTTATTAATTGGAGCTAGCCTTTCTGCGACAGATCCCGTTTCCGTCATTGCTCTCTTTCGAGAACTAGGTGTCAGCAAGCGCCTGACCGTACTCATGGAAGGCGAAAGCTTATTTAATGATGGGGTTGCGGTCGTCGCGTTTATCCTGCTCCTTGGAGCATCGATGGGAACAGAGCAATTATCCCTTCCTGTTGCAGTCGTTCAATTTTCTACATTTGTAGGTATTGGAGTTGGCATTGGTAGCCTCATTGGCTTTGGCATCTCTTATGTTACTCAGAGATTTGACCTGCCGTCTGTGGAGCAATCCCTCACCCTTGTCGCGGCTTACGGCGCTTATGTCCTCTCCGAGGACTTGGGTGGATCTGGGGTCATTGCAGTCGTGACCGTTGGGCTTGTCCTTGGCAACTTTGGCTCTCGGATTGGCATGAATCCCCGAACCCGACTCATCGTGTCAGAATTTTGGGAATTCACAGCATTTCTCGTGAATTCCATTGTGTTTCTGCTCATTGGTGACCAGGTTCGGTTTGATAGCCTAACTGAAAATGCTCCAGTCATTCTTGTGACGATCGCCACAGTTTTACTCACTCGTCTTATCAGCATTTTTGGCCTTGGATTCATTAGTAATGCGATTACCAAAACGAAGCTTGATACTAAGACTCAAACCGTTCTCTGGTGGGGCGGTCTTCGAGGATCGGTGTCTGTCGCGTTGGCCTTGAGTGTCCCTGATTCCTTTGAACAAAAGGAACTTATTATTGCTACCGTCTTTGGTGTCATGTTGTTCACTCTGTTGGTGCAAGGGATGACAACTGAGCCTCTTCTGCGAAAACTTGGACTCATGGGAGTCCAACCTCTGAAGCAGCAATATATGGAAGCGATCGCCCGTCGGGTTGCACTCAACCGAGTGATTGCCCATCTGAATACCATTGCAGATCGAAAAGAAATTGAAGCCGAATTCTTTCAATACGAAGTCGCATTGGTAAAAGGACAACTCGATTCAGCTCAAGAAGAAATCGAAAAACTCCAGTCTCAGAACCCACAGTTTCAAGACCTCATCATCGAATCTGTCCGAGAAGACCTATTGGCCATCGAATCAGACACCTACGCAGAATTTATCCGTACCGGAAAATTGAAAGATTCCCTCTCTCCAGTATTGCAAGAAGCACTTGTGGATGCAGGTAAATGGGATAACGCACGAGAGTAGCAGGCGATATCAACACATCTTACCGACTCAACCCAATCAACACCATGGCAGATGCGCCTCTAAGAACAGATACGATTGCGGCGATCGCAACAGCAGCCGTCCCTCAACAAGGCAGCGTTGGTATTGTTCGCGTATCTGGCAATCAAGCCGTGGCGATCGCCCGACAGCTTTTTCAGGCTCCGGGGCATCAAATATGGGAGAGTCACCGCATTCTCTACGGACACATCCACCATCCACTGACTGGGCAGCTCGTTGATGAAGCACTCTTACTAGTGATGCTGGCTCCTCGCTCCTACACTCGTGATGATGTGGTTGAGTTTCACTGTCATGGCGGCATCATCGTGGTGCAGCAAGTGCTCTCGCTGTGCTTAGAACAAGGAGCGCGACTGGCAGAAGCCGGTGAATTTACCCTACGAGCATTTCTCAATGGACGCCTTGATTTGACCCAGGCAGAAGGAATTTCAGATTTAGTTGGTGCGCGATCGCCCCAAGCCGCACAAGCTGCCTTAGCCGGAATTCAAGGGAAGCTTGCACACCCCATTCGTGAATTGCGATCGCAGTGCATGGATATTTTGGCTGAGGTTGAAGCTCGCATTGATTTTGAAGATGATTTGCCTCCCCTTAATGAACAAGACATCGAATCTCAGATTCATCAAATAACAGAAACTGTTGCCTATTTCTTGAAAACGGCTCATCAAGGAGAACTATTACGGACAGGACTAAAGGTGGCAATTGTTGGGCGACCCAATGTTGGCAAATCTAGCCTTTTAAATGCCTGGAGCCGTAGCGATCGGGCGATCGTAACGGACTTACCTGGCACAACTCGTGATGTTGTAGAATCTCATTTGATTGTTGGGGGAATTCCTGTTCAAGTACTGGATACAGCAGGCATTCGAGATACATCAAATCAGGTTGAACAACTCGGAGTAGAGCGATCACGTAAAGTAGCTCAGGAAGCTGACCTTGTTTTATTAACGTTAGACGCCAACGAAGGATGGACAGAAGCAGACAAAGAGATTTACAAGCAAGTTAAGCATCGCCCTCTCATTATCGTACTCAACAAAATCGATTTACTGAAGAGTCCTCACACAATAACAAACTTAGCAAAGTCTGAATATCCTAGCGTTCAAACGTCCGCAGCCCAACAATACGGCATCACATCTCTAGAAGAAGCAATCCTCAATGTTGTATCTCAAGGAAATTTAGAGGCTGCAAATCTAGATATTGCCATTAATCAACGACAGTCATTCGCAATGAATCGTACCTACTTATCACTGAAGCATGTTCAAGCGACTATAAATCAAAAGCTGCCACTCGATTTCTGGAGCATTGATTTACGGGCAGCGATTCAATCCTTAGGTGAAATAACAGGAGAAGATGTTACAGAATCTGTTCTAGATAAAATCTTCAGTCAATTTTGTATTGGGAAGTAAAGCAAAAGATGTCCTTCTCCTCCTCACAATTCTAGAGCTATTTTTAATGCTAAACCTGATTTAGGTTTCAATGCTGAAAAGACTCCCATCTTTCAATAAGTTGCTAACCGTATCTGCAGCCAAGGGCTTCGAAAACAGAAATCCCTGTCCATACCCACACTCAAACTTCGTCAACAGCTCTTGTTGCTTTTGTGTTTCGAGACACTCAGCATCAACATCCATACCCAATGCGTGACCCAACGTCACAATTGTCCGAACAATTTCATAATCTTCCTGACTTTTCTCCATTTGTCCAATAAAAGACTTGTCGACCTTTAAATAGTCAATTGGAAATCGGTGAAGATAGCTGAGCGATGAATATCCAGTACCAAAATCATCAATAGCAAGCTTTAATCCCAGTTCTTTTAGTTGCAACATTAAGTCAATGGAAGACTTAATATCACTCATCAACATCGTTTCAGTAATTTCAATTCTGATTTTTTGATTCGATATGTTAATGTCTCTAAGTATTTCTGCAAGTTGAGAAACCAAATCGGGTTGCCCAACTTGGCGTCCAGATAAGTTAATACTCATTGTCAAATGAGACAACATTGGAAACATCTGATGCCATTGTTCAAGTTGTCGACAAGCTTCTCTAAAAATCCAAAATCCAAGAGGAATAATCAAACCACTCTCTTCAGCAATTGGGATAAATGATTGAGGTGAAATAAATCCTCGCTTGTGATGATTCCATCTCACTAATGCTTCAAATCCCGATAAATTTCCTGTTCTCAAACAAAAAATAGGTTGGTAATGAAGAAAAAAAGTTTTTTCTTCAATAGCTTTCCGCAGCTCACTTTCCAATTCTAATCGTTGAGTTGCCTCTTGATGCATTCCAGCTGCAAAGACTTCGTAGCGATCGCGCCCTAAGCTTTTTGCTCGATACATGGCTGTATGCGCATCTCGAAGTAGATCATCTGCCGTATAGTACAAATAGGGTGTCGTGAACGCAATACCTAAACTTGATTTAACAACAATTGATTGATTTGCTGTTTCAATTGGTGATTCAACGCTCGTTCGAATTTTTTGAATAAGTTCGGATACATCATTTTTGTTTTGATATTCAAGAAAAACTGCAAACTCGTCACCTCCCACTCGAGCCATTTGAGCTGACAAAGGAAGCTTAGCTTCCACACGTCTCACAATACTTTGGAGAATGTGGTCCCCAACCTGATGTCCCAAACTTTCATTGACAACTTTAAAGTGATCAAGATCAAAGAAAATAATAGTGATTGTTTTCTTTGATTTTTCTTGATGCGCACAGTCGAGATTTAGTTGGAGCTGCTGAAGGAAGCCCTTGCGGTTGAGTAGCTTAGTGAGGGAGTCTCGCAGAGACACATGCTGAATCTTAGAATTCAAGACTAATCCAATACAAATAAAGAAACCTGCAAAAGGTTCAATAACTGGAATCCAACTCATCGCACTAAACGCTAATAAAGCTGAAAAAACTATCATTCCAGCACTGAAAAAACCAAAAGAAATCAGCTTCAATGATGTGTTTGAGTACCAAGTCAACAGAGCTGCCGCTCCACACCAAGTGACAATCCAGATTATCTCAGCCCACCAGGGCAAAAACCAACGCACCTGAGTATTCCCTTGAAGTGTATCAACCACCTGGCGAACCATTTGTTGATGAAGTATCACTCCTGGCATCCCAGAAATCCTTCTCTGACCTGAACTGTATGGAGTATAAAATATATCGTTAATGCTATTAGCCGTTGTTCCAATCAAGACAATGCGGTCTTTAACCCATTCGGGTTGAATGTTATCCCGCAATACGTCATTGAGGGTAACGTGTTGCCCAAAACCTGAGCGACTATAGTAATTTGATAGCGTTTGGTAACCTCCATTATCGATCGATTGATATCCACCTGCATTAGTTTGTAAAGCGGGAAAACTTACGTCATTAATCACTAACGAGTTTCGTTCAGCTTCAATGACATTATTGTCATTGGACAAATACATTAATGCGATTCTCAAAGCAAATGAATAATGTTGCTTCTCTGCATCTACAAACAGAAGATTTCGTCGAACTACACCATCTTGATCAACGATAAAGTCATTAAATCCAACATGTTCAGACGATACATTCGGTGGGGCCGGAACATCGTTTCCATTTGAATCAATACCTGCACTTCTAACAACAATAAGATTTCCAGCTTGGAGCTCCTTTTCTATCGCATCACGACCAGGAGGATGTGGAATATTTCGATAAAGGTCTAATCCAATCACTCTTGGTTGATAAGCTTGAAGTTTCATTAAGAGAATAGCTAAAGTCTGGTCAGAAATTGGCCAGCCATATGCCTCGAGATCCTTCTCTGTAATTCCCACCGTTAAAAATCGATCATCAATAATGATATCTTCTTGTGTTTGAATGAGTCGATCATATATAAGTAACTCAATCTGCTCAAATCCTCCAAGATACTTAAGCCCTAATGTGGTGATTGATGCAATTAGAGTTGAGCATAAAATAATTGATTTTCCAGAATCCAATGTTGAGAATGGATTAAGATGACGTCTAAAAAAACGATAGATATATTGACTTGAGTGACTAAGATTTGAGTGTATTTTCGAAAATTTAGTCATTGCCAGCTTCAATAAAGATCAATTTTTACAATGCGTGGTCCACCAGAGCAAATAGTCAGCCAAACCAAATATCTAATTACCTAATTATTTCTTTCATTAAATATAGAAACACGATTTCGTCCATTAACCTTTGATTCATACAAAGCCTTGTCTGCAGCTTCAATCAATTCTTTTACTGTTTTAATAGTCGAGTAAGGGACACTTGCAACTCCACAACTTAAGGTTACAAAATCACTTACATCTGACATTTTGTGTGGAATTTTTAGAGCTAAAATTTGTTTCCTCATACGCTCAGCAATTTGTTGTGCTAAGTTGCAGTCAGTATTAGAAAGAATGACTGCGAACTCTTCTCCTCCATAACGAGCAACGAAATCTGAAGGACGTGTTGCTTGTCTTAGAGCATTAGCGACTTTTATCAAACATTCATCTCCAGATTGATGACCATACGTATCATTAAAATGCTTGAAATAATCAATGTCGCATAGGATGAGAGAGAGTTTTTTTTTCGATGATAATTCTTTATTTAGATAATGATCAAAACACCGACGATTTGAAATTTTTGTTAATCCATCCAGGTATGCTAAATGATAAAGTGTTTGATTTTGTAAAACTGCTCCTAATGAAGCTGAAGTAAATAAAGCAATCAACGGTACGGCAACTGGAATCCACCAACCTAATAAAAATGAACCATAACTTCCGCAAAGAGTAACTCCTCCGATAAAAAGCAATGAAAGTGTTATATTTCCGATAGCAGGAATTTGCAGGCTCTGATGAGGTTTGAGATAGATAATAATAATGCCCATTCCTAAAAAAGTGAATCCTGCAACCAGAAATCCTTCATAAATAGTAGGAACAACCTTTAGAAGCGGACGATTATCTAAAACTGAACTCAAAATCTGACTCGTAATTTGAGCATGAATTTCTACTCCAGGAGTTTGAATCATCTCAGATGTATTATTATCATCATATGGTGTTAAGAAATTGTCATTAAGACTGGGTGCCGTTACACCAATATAGACAATACGGTCACGAATTAAACTTGATGGAATTCTATCTTCAAGTGCATCAGTAATTGGTAAAGTTTGAAAAGTATGTGCTGGTTTTCGATAGTTAAGCATGATTTGATAGCCATAACTATCCAACTTTCCATATCCTCCACTAAAAGAAGATAAACTTGTAAATTCAGTATCCCCAAACCTTGCAACTCCCTTTTCTGAGGCTTGATTATCTGGAAATAGATTTTCTTTTTCTAAATATTGGAGAGCAGTAAATGCAGCTAATCCAAACTGGAGTTTATCTTCTGAATAAACTGATAGAATAGCTCGACGAATCTTCCCATCAAAATCTAAAGGTAAATTAGAAAAACCTACTTGATTTAAATGCGACAAATCGGGAGGAGGCGCAACAGGAACATTTCCTATTTTCTCAATACCAATCAAATTTGGTGTTGATTGAAATACTCTTGTAAGCTCTTCAGAGCTGGGGGCAATTGGGAAATCTCGATAAATATCTAATGCTATAATACGAGGCTCTTGAGCTTTAATATTATTCAATAATCTTGCTAAAACGTTATCTGAAATCGGCCATTGTGCTAATTGTTGTAAGTCATTTTCATCTACAGTAATAATTACA
>JBCCWF010000160.1:0-12685 GCA_039194035.1 Cyanobacteria bacterium P01_E01_bin.6
CACCAAAATACATAGCTAACAGCTGATCAGCGACTATCGTTTTCGGGCAAACAGCCCAAAAAGGCCACCTGTTTTTGCTTTGTTGCCATTAGATTGATTTCCTGGCCTTACTTTCTTTCCTTGGTCTGGATTGTCAACGCTGATGTTTAGACGCTTTGCACAGGCGTTGGCAAGACGATTACCTGGTTCTAGTTTCAAGGCTTTTCGACAATATGCTTTTGCTGCGCCAGGCAGGTTCTGCATGATATAAGCCTGAGCCATGAGAGCATGGTATTTGGCTTGATTGCAATCAATGCGGAGCGCATCTTTCAGTTCTTGAACCGCTGTTTGGCAATTGCCTTTCCGGATATATTCCTGTGCCCGTTGATAGTGGCGTTCTGCATAGGTAACTTGGTTGCGTTCATTATCGTTGCGCTTATCCTCGCGTGGAGGTTCACGAACTGGTGGAACCGGGACAATGCCTGTGGGTTTCTCGCGCATTATCGGTTCACCCGTCTTGAGGTGTAGGTAAACCAAGTTCAGCTCACCCATTTCCTGGGTAATCACCTCAAAATTATGTAATGGTTTGTATTGCTGTTCTGAGAGCTGGGCGATCGCCTGTTCATAAAACATCTCAACGTCAGAGACTGCTGCGTTGCACAATCGTTTTGCTCGTGCACTTTGAGGAATAAATTGTTCGTCTCGCGTGGCTCTCCGAACACGGAATCTCAATAGTGCAATAATTTCAGCTCTCCCCTTTTCTTGCTTCAACCGCTGGTAAGTCGGGTTAACCACTTTAGCCAGCAGCTGAGTGGCAAACTCTCGATTGGGGCGTGATGCATCTCTTAGGCCATCTGGATGAAGCAACTTTGCGATTGAACGGTAGCGTTTGAGCACTCGACGATCATCTGCTGAGATAGGCAAACCCATAACAGCATAAGGATCTGAAAATTGCTGAATCCAATCTTCTGAAAAAGGAGAGTATGACATCGAGCGCATAGCGTAAGCGAACACTGATAAACAAATATAGGCAAGTAGGATGAGACCAGAAACTGGTTTCATGCACCATGGCTCCTCACCGTTGGAGCATTTTTCTGGCGTATCTGGACATGGTCAGGACGTTCAGTCCGGTGATATCGACATATTGCCTGTGATATTCCATCGCGATCGCTCATCAGGGGTGAGTAACAGACCTAATGACCTAACCGAAATGAAGTAGCATCTCGACTGCCATGTTCCATGACCGAAATATCCAGCGAATACCTACATACGATGTAGGTATTCGCTGGACACAGCTCTCGATGCACAACTGATAAAAATTCATGAAAGTTAAACTGAGTCGTTTACACTTTCATCGCGCCTCTCTTTACTCTAGCAGGTTGCTCTCAAAGGCAAGCCCTATAAGAAGGTCGTCTTGCAAGACAAATGTCAATGAATTATTTTCTCGAAGTAAAATAAAACGTGTAAACAATATCTACTTAGACCTTGTCGGTGCTTATTCCAAAGCCCCCAGCACATTTACTTAGTCAATCTAACACTTACACTAGAGTGAGGTCGAAAAAACGTGACTAGAATTACAAGTTTTGCGACCATCAGCCTTTTCTTTTGGTTGTGATGCCCTAAAAGCATGATTGGTGATCATCCAGATCCCTAGACATATCCGGTTCCATCGAGAATCCTGTAACGAGCGATACAGGGATGCGTAACGTAAGCCGGGAAAGTTTAACGGGATTGTGGGACGCGGAGCCTCCCACAATCCCGGTTTAAAGTACAAGACCCTAACCACAGAAATTAAGCACCTGGACGTCATGAAAACCAAAACCCCCAATCCTGTGCCGCCCGCTGCGTGGGCGGCACAGGATTGGGAAGGTTACGTTTAATGATGGCTAGCTACTTACAAGCATTGAGGCACCAAGACGATCTGCTCTTAATGATTGGTTGAGGGGCCTTGATTCATGGGCTGAAACTGGCGGGCATGAAATTGAGCGTAGCGATCGCCCCGCTGAAGTAACTCCGCATGGGTTCCTGATTCTATAACTCGTCCATTTTCAATCACAAGAATGCGATCGGCCCGCCGGACTGTGGCTAGTCGATGGGCAATGATAAATACCGTCCGCCCTTGCATGAGACGCTCTAACGCTTCTTGCACGAGCACTTCCGACTCAGAGTCGAGGGCTGAGGTGGCTTCGTCTAGAATCAGAATCCGAGGATTGAGAAATACAGCACGGGCGATCGCCAATCGCTGTCGTTGCCCGCCGGACAAATTTACACCCCGCTCTCCTACCCAAGACTGGTATCCATCGGCAAACTCGGACACAAAGGAATGAGCGTTTGCAACTTTTGCGGCATCTACCACATCTTGTCGATCGAAATGAGTTCGCCCGAATGCAATATTTTGGGCAATCGTGCCAGAAAATAAGGTGATTTCCTGCGGAACAATACCAATTTGGCGTCGAAGGCTTCGCAATGTAACGGTGCGGACATCAATCCCGTCAACTAAGACCTGTCCTTGCTGAGGATCATAGAATCGTGGCAAGAGGTTGACAAGGGTTGATTTACCCGCTCCAGAGGTGCCCACAAGGGCGATCGCCTCACCGGGCTTTGCCAACAGATTAAGTCCTTTTAATACTGGCTGGTCAGGTGCATAGTGAAACCACACATCTCGATATTCAACAGTGCCCGTCACAGTTGGCAATTGCTCTGCATCGATGGATTCATCAACCGCGGGGCTGAGCTTCATCAACTCCACAATTCGATCAACGGATGCTTCACCCTGTTTAAATTCGTTGTAGTTCTCAGTTAAATGAGCAATCGGGTCAATGAGGAGGAGGACAGCAGCGACGTAGCTGCCAAACTCTTCGCCGGTCAAATGACCAAGAGAAATCTGCCATCCGCCCAGTAATAGCAGCAAAAGAATGCTGAGAGCATAGAGAAATCCCACCACTGGAAACTGGATGGCACGCAGCCATGCGGCAGAATATTTAGCTTGGCGATCGCGCTCTGCTTCTTTTCGAAAACGTTCAATTTCGTAGCCTTCAGCAGCAAACGCTTGAACGAGTCGAATGCCACTCAACACTTCTGTAATGAGAGATGAGAGGTTTGCAATGCGATTTTGGCTGCGGCGAGAAAAGAATAGCAGGCGATCGCCAAACCAGCTAATTAAGACTCCCAACAGTGGCGCAATCACGAATGTTGCTACCGTCAGTTGCCAGTTGAGATACAGCATATAGCCCAGCACAACGATTAATTGGAGGACGCAGGGCGTAAAGTCGTGGAAGAGTTTGTTAATCACTTCTCCGATACGGTCTACATCCTCCGTGAGTCGATAGGCGAGGTCTCCTGTTTTTGAAGTCTCAAAGTAGGCTAGGCTCAGTGTTTGAATATGTGCATAGGTACGGGTTCTCACATCAAACGCCATATTCAAAGCAGCTTTAGCCATTAATGCATCTTGGCCATATTGGGCTAGTTTTTGAATCAAAAATAGTATCGACGTGATTCCAGCGAGTTTAACAAGAGTCTCGACATCTCCTTCTGCAACAGCACCCAAGAGTTTTCCAGCCATCCACGCTAGAAAAGGCCAGAAAGTCGTGAAAATAAGTGTACATACTAAGGCATTGGTAATCGTGCCCCTGTGCGATCGCAAATAAGGCACCAAATGCCAGTAATTTGACCGAGATTTCAACCCAACCGTCCACAATACGCTTGACAACAGCTTTAGGCTATCAGCTTTAGGTTACGAAACAGGGCTTTCCTTAAGAAGATAGTGACTGTGATGATGATTTGGGTCGCTGAGGCAGTGGCTTCAACGGTGGGTTGAGTCATCGTAGATGGCATAAATAACCCCACTTTAAAAACCTGGGGAGCGCCTCTCAGGAGCGCTCCCCAGGTTTTTGGGTTTTTAGTGTCATAACGCCAAGCTACTTAAACGATTTGATGGGAAGGTTCTCGGTCTTCGTCCGCACTCAAGATTTGATTTCGGCCACGAGATTTAGCTTTAAGCAGGTATTGATCGGCTCTCCGCAGCAGGCTAATCCCCTTCTCATCATCATCATGTTTTAAGGATGCAGCACCAGCACTGACGGTGATGGATAGATCGAGATGTTCGCCAACGGCAAAGGGTTGTTCCGCAATCAAGTTGCATAGTCGTTGACCAATGAGTTTTGCATCTTTCCATCCCGTATTATTCAAGATGATGACGAATTCTTCGCCACCATAGCGGAACGGAGTATCGTAGAACCGTAAGTTGTGGCGGAGTCGTGCTGAAATTAGCTTAAGAGCGCGATCGCCCACTAAATGCCCATGAGTATCATTGATGCGTTTGAAAAAGTCTACATCAAGCATCAACACACTAATCGGGATCTCCCGGTCACGAGCATTATTAATTTGTCGAGGAAGTTCCCACTCAAGGGCTCGACGGTTGTTTAATTCTGTCAGCGGATCTGAGAGGGCGATCGCTGATAGTAAATCATTGGTACGAGCAATTTCTCGATAACTATGAACCCGGCGTAGCCCGGCATGCAGCTGAGCTTGGAGCAAGCGTTTTTTTCGCTCTTGCTGGCCATGTGTTTCGAGCCAAAGGCACGCGTCAGCCCCATGTTCTAATACTTCAGATGTTAGTTCGGCCTGCGTCTCAGCGTGGTTATATAAGAGATTTTGGTCACTGCATCCAACCACCAAACTATATATCCAGGACAAATGGCTTTGCTGTTTGAGGGTTTGACATAGTTCTAGAATATCTATCCTGCCTGCCTGTAACACAAGTATGTCTGGCTGTTGTGCTTGGACAATTAGCAATGCCTCTTGACCTGTCGGGGCAGTTGCAATCGTCAAATACTCGACAGACCCAATGTGATGACGGATTAAATTGAAAAAGTCATCGCTACCGACGATGAGAACAGAGGCATTCATTTAGTATGTGTAACACTCAGAAGCAATAGGTTGACGTAGTGAAAAGCGTAAAAAATGGCCATGGTCATCTGCAATGTCACGAATCACAGCATAGGGTGAGGTCATAGAGGTAGGTATCTACATACAGGTCAATATACAGGTCAATACTTTGCGATCAATCTTTCATCCAATAGGTAGGTGGTCACAATTAACGATAAAATCCTGCGTCGCCTGCGCAGTGAGTGGCGCAGGGTTTTTAACTTGTTTTTTAATTGTGTCGATGGACTTAGACAATATGTTTTCTTACAATCAATGATGAACTTTTTGACCACCTTAGAAGCAACTGTTTAGTTGGAGTTTAACCTCATCCGATCTTGTTATATTCAGAGTTCCCGCGATGAAAACTCATGTGCCACTTTAGTCATCACCAAATCTACGAGCCAACGTGAACATGATGATAGTGGCAGGGATGTGGAATACGATCACTCAGAATTTGTATCACATCTTGTTATCTCTATCCTTGGAGTCCAGGAACAAGGAGCCCAGTAACCACGATGTCCGTATCTTACGGAGAGGATACAGTTTGAACATTAGGAATTCCGTAAAGCTCTACAGAAAATTGTATTATTTTAGACCTGAAAGAGCGTCCGTATGTCTGCTGGCTACTGAAAACAAATTGATGTTTAAGCTGAACTCATCTGAAATTAAGTGCTAAGTACCTGGACGTCATTCAAACCAAAACCCCAAATCCTGTGACGCGCGCAGCGGGCAGCACAGGATTTGAAAGGCTACGTTTAATGATGGCTAGCGACTGATGTATCGGCATCGTCACATGTTGTCCCTATTCAACCAATCGACTTTAGATGGCGCAAGCCCCACGATGAGTCGGTGAAAGATTTGAATAAACTACATCACGACATCTCCAATTCCGATCATCGCACCATCAATCAGAATTGTACTTAGGGTCTCGATAAAGACATAATGAAGCAAGGCTAGCTGAAGCTTGCTGCACTGTTTTAATCAACGCAATGGATACTGGGCTGTGACACAGATTGCTTCATCGCCTATTGGCGCAGATAAAAAGAATCGCAGACAAGCAGATTTGCGTCTTGTTAAGCTTCTTATTCCGTATGCCCTCCGGCGCAAGCGCCTATTGTCCATTGCGATGGTGTTGCTGGTGCCGTTGGCGATCGCCGAAGCCGTCCAGCCTATTTTGATTGGGCAAACTGTTGCGTTGATTCGTAGCGAAGAAACACTGTGGTTTTTGGATGGTCGTTCATTTTCAACCGGCCTCAATATATTAGTCGCTTTGTTGTTCCTTTCTATTGCCGTCAAGCTTGCGCTTGATGGGTTTCAAGGCTACCAAGTACAGAAGGTTGGGCAACACATTACAGCTGATATCCGTAATGATGTGTTTGATCATGTCACCTCGCTGTCTCTTAGTTTCTTTGATCGAACACCAGTTGGTCGTCTGATTACTCGCTTGACTAGTGATGTTGAAGCGCTAGGAGATGTCTTCTCAACTGGAGCCATCGGCATCGTTGGTGATTTTTTCACGATGGTTGTCATCGCGGTTTTTATGTTTCTAGAGCAAGGGCAACTAGCGCTGCTCTTGATTCTCTTGTTATTTCCAGTGACCTTCCTGATCATTTATTTTCAGGAACGATTTCGCCGGGCTAATTATCGCGCTAGGGAAGAGCTATCTGCCCTCAACTCCAATCTGCAAGAAAATATTGTTGGTGTTGGCATTGTTCAATTGTTTCGTCGAGAACGATTCAATAGTGAAGTGTTCCGCTCTATTAATCAGCGCTACATTCAAGAAGTTGACCGGACAATCTTTTTTGATTCGGCTGTATCAGCCACGCTGGAGTGGATTGCATTTGCAGCCATTGGAGGAGTGCTTTGGCTGGGAGGAAGTTTAGTCATGAACGACTACATTGACCTCGGCAAATTGACCAGCTTCATTCTGTTTTCCCAAAAGCTATTCAATCCCTTGCGGCAGTTTGCCGAGAAGTTTACTGCGATTCAGGCTGGGTTTACATCCCTAGAGCGTGTCAACGACATTTTGTCGGAACCGATCGAAATTCGAGATCCTGAACAGGTTCCATCGCCGAAGGTTGAGCATGGGGTTGGGCGATCGCCAACCCTGACGACTCATCCAGAACCTGAAGCTCAGCAACTGTTCATGCCAACAGAAAAGGCCAAGATGAATGCCGACTCTAGTGATGAGACAGTTACGCCCGGAAAAATCTGCTTTGATCATATTTGGTTTGGATACAAGCCTGATGATTTTGTGATTCGTGACCTCAGTTTTACGATTCATCCCGGCGAAAAAGTTGCGATTGTTGGCCCAACAGGAGCAGGAAAAAGCTCGATTATTCGTTTGCTTTGCCGCCTCTATGACATTCAGAAGGGTCAAATTTTGCTGGATGGAATCGATATTCGCGATTTGCCTCAGGCAGAGCTTAGGCGACGCATGACAGTCATCTTACAAGATGGTTTTTTGTTTGCGGGAGATGTGAAGGGCAACATTGCCTTAGGTGAGTCTTATTCGCTGGAAGAGGTTCAAGCAGCGGCTGAGAAAACAAATGTTGCGACGTTCATTGAGCAATTACCCAATGCCTACGATACGGAGCTACGTCAGAGAGGAACCAATCTATCGGGTGGACAGAAACAGCTGCTGGCATTTGCGCGTGCTGCTATTCGGAATCCTCCTATTTTAGTGCTGGACGAAGCCACTGCAAATCTCGATGTTGGCACTGAGGCAATGATTCAGGATGCCCTTGAACGTCTGTTAGTGGGGAGAACCGCGATTATTATTGCTCACCGCCTGTCGACCATTCGAAATGTCGATCGCATTTTAGTGCTCAAGCAAGGACAACTCGTCGAAACAGGTAGCCATGATGAGCTATTGAATGCAGGAGGCCTCTATGCAAGTCTCTATCGCCTTCAAATGTTGGATACGTAAATCTGTCTTGTTTTTGATGGTAGAAGACACGTGAGTTAGGACGGCATATCATCCTGGTAACTGGGAGAGATGCTGGCTAATAACACACCAACGGTAGAGGCGAATGACTATTCGCCTCTACCGTTGAAACTTGAAGAAAAGATCACCGTTGTCTGGAATAACCGTTTTCCGTCTGTAGTCTCTGATCAAGCGCATCAAAGTTTCATTGTCGAATGCTCTCTAATTCGCATCTACCGTTTCAGACGAGAGCCTTTTCATTCTGCATAACGATTGGATATTCAGCCTAGACCCACCTCTTAATCATGTGTGCTCATTAGGCTGTCTTGGGGAAGAAATCGTATCCACGTCATGCACTATCGAATTTTTAATGTGATGCGTGACTTAATTTGAGGATTTGCACTTTACACGCGATCGCTCGTTTATGAGCTGCAAGGAGCATCGCTAAGCCAATATCTGCAACCAGACCCATTGCTTTACAGGAAAACAGGCAATCGGTTTATCGAAACAATCTCGCTATTGCCCACGAAGGCAGATTCAGCGACGGGTTTCGCATGGATAGTTAGCTCAGCGTTAGTCTCCGAAACGCGTCGGCGATCGCACCACAACGATTCACGCTAATAAATCAAGGAGAAAGAATCATGATTGGAATTCCTGCTGGAAACGAATTTCAGGTTAATACCTTCACAACTGGGCCTCAAGACGATCCAAATATTGCAGTGGATGCGCAAGGCAATTACGTTGTTGTGTGGGAGAGTGATGGACAAGATGGTGGCGATCGAGGCGTCTATGCCCAGCGCTATGACCGATTTGGGAATGCTCTCGGGAGTGAAATTCAAGTCAGTACAGCCACTATCCCAGATGAGTTCGATCCCGTTGTCGGGATGGATGCAAGCGGTAATTTTGTCGTTGCCTGGACACGAGATACAGGTGCTTCTGTATCTGTCCGGGCTAGGCGGTTCGATAGTGATGGCAATGCCCTTGGTAACCCGTTTCTTGTGAATACAGAAACCACTGATGACCAAGATACTCCGGCGATCGCCATGAATGCTGATGGGCGATTTGTTATCACCTGGGAAAGCGACAATCAAGACGGAGATGGGGAAGGGGTTTATGCCCAAATGTATGACAGTGCAGGGAATATTGTCGGTGGCGAAATTGCAGTGAGTAACCTGACTGCAGGCGATCAAGAGGATCCTGTGGTTGGGATTGATGGTGCTGGTAATTTTGTCATTGCATGGACGAATGATGTTGGCGCTGCAGTCTCTGTGCGGGCACGTCGATTTGATAACTTAGGGAATGCTCTGGGTAATGCGTTCCTGGTCAATACCGAAACAACTGATGATCAGGACACTCCGGCGATCGCCATGAACGCCAATGGAGAGTTCGTGATTACTTGGGAAAGTCTCGCACAGGATGGGGATGGGGATGGAGTTTTTGCCCAGCGGTATGACAATACGGGCACCAAAGTTGGTGGCGAAATTGCTGTTAATACGTTTACGTCCTCAAATCAAGACGATCCATCTGTTGCGATCGATGCTGAGGGCAACTTCCTGATTGCATGGGAAAGCTTCGGACAAGATGGCAGTAGTGATGGGGTGTATGGTCAATACTTTGACAATACAGGAGCAAAACAAGGCTCTGAATTCCTGATCAATACATTCACAACCAATAATCAGCGAGAAGTTGCCTTAGCAATGGATGCCGATGGAAATGCGATCGCCGTTTGGGAAAGCTCTGGACAAGATGGTGATAGCGATGGGGTGTATGCCCAGCAACTCGGCATTCCATCCACTGTTGAATTTTCTCAGTCAACCTATGTCGTGAATGAAGATGGAACAGTAATTGGTGCAGAGGTAACTCTCACCCGTGAACAAGATCTTCTAACGTCTGAAGTATCAGTCGCGGCAACGGGAGGCACCGCTACTGCTGGTGCTGATTATACGAATAGCTTTCCTCTTACCGTGACCTTTAATCCAGGGGAACTCACCAAAACTGTAACGATTCCAGTTCTTGAAGATGCTCTCTTCGAAGGAACCGAAACCCTGCAGCTGAGTCTCACCGCTAACAGCAACGCCAGCATCGGCACACAAAGCTCAACCACCGTCAACATCATCGATAATGTTGTATCCCCGATAGGACTCAATGTTGTCGGAACATCGGGCGATGATACCTTAAATGGGGCGTCTGGAAATGACATCGTTCGTGGGTTAGCTGGAAATGACAAGCTGAGAGGCTTTGCTGGCAACGACCGCGTCGTTGGTGGTGGCGGCAACGACCGACTCATCGGGGGTGCTGATGACGATGTCTTAAGAGGTGGCGGCGGCAATGATCGTCTGAAGGGCGGTGCTGGTAACGATAAATTAAATGGTGGCGGCGGTAATGATCGTCTGAAGGGCGGTGCTGGTAGTGATGAACTCAATGGCGGCCGCGGTGATGACAGGCTGATTGGAGGAGCTGACAGCGACATCTTTGTTCTCAAAAAAGGACAAGGCACCGACTTCATTCGGGACTTCAACATTGGGGAAGATATGATCGAGCTTCGGGGCAGCCTGAGCTTTAGCGATTTATCGTTCCAACAGCAAGGCAACAAAGCTCTGATTATTGCTGGCAATGCAGAACTGGCTACATTGAGAGGTGTTCAGGCCAATCAACTGGATCAGGCAAGCTTTGTATAAGTGCTTATTACATTTCCCACTGCTTGAGTCATCTACCTGATCTTTGTGACATGGCTTTAGCCTGGCACTGTCTAATGGGCTGAAACAGCCGCAATAAAACTGGAAGGGAGAGAGTTTATGTTTGCTCTGCACACACACTCTCTGTTCCAGTTTTATTGCATGATTGATACTCAGTAGCTGGACGTCATGAAAACCAAAATCCTAAACCCTGTGCCGCCCGCTGCGCGGGCGGCACAGGGTTTTGAAGGTTACGTTTAATGATGGCTAGCTACTTAAGATTCGGGCTTGCCTTTACAAGTCGTGTAGAATAGGCCAGTAAACCAACAATTTAATAAGCGCATTGATCAATAATTTGTCATCAATGCGTGGTTCAGCCCCACCTGGAGAGGTGGCAGAGTGGTTGAATGCGGCAGACTCGAAATCTGTTTTAGGGTCAAACCTAACGGGGGTTCGAATCCCCCCCTCTCCGTTGTTTTCATAGGTTCCATAAACCTTCTAGCGATTAGTTTTAGCGCCAATACAGCATTTTGACGGGTCAAAATGCTGTATTGGCGTGGACAATTAGCTCAAAACCAGCGCAATTTTTCGCTTTCGACATAAAAATGGGCTTGCTTATCCATGGAGAATTGCTCGGCGGAAACTGGCAAGAATTTGGTTAAACCCGCCCTTTAGCCAGAATGCAGCCTTTTGCTGCAAAATTGATTCGAGAATGGAATACGGGAGGAATTGAAGCCATCAGGCTCGACAAACATGATCATCGAGTGATATTAAGATTCTGCCTGTTCGTTATCAGTGGCATCACACTCGCAAATCTCATCGGCGATCGCCATTTGAATGTCCACCAACAAGTCCTCAAAATTTCCGGTGACGGTTGGCACGGCTCCTCTGCCACTCAAGTTGTTTGTAAATCGAATCAACGGTGTTGCTTTCACAATCAGCTGTGATGCAGGATAGTTTTGTAAAAATTCCAGCAACGTCACTGTCCCGTCATCCACAATCGATAGGATGAGACTACTTCGAAGGGCTTGAATATTCGCTCGTTGAGATGGCGTTTGAATGACTTGCCCGAGCTGAAACAGTGCATATTCTCCAATGAGATTATTGAGGGTTTGATCAATATCGCTTAGCTCCAACTCTATTTCTGACGTGAGAGCGGTTCGCAACTCTTCAGGCTCTACATTGGCGACCCCAAGAGCAAAACGCCATCCACTGGGTACGTCTCCTGTCTCAGCAAACGCGGTGAGTTCATTAATCGAAAAGGAGAGGCGAATTGGATCTAGAACAAAGACGACAGTCTCCGAGAGCCTGGGCGGTGAGTAGGATACCGAAGCCGTTGGGTCAACGTTAACCACTTCTGAAGAGGAGGATGGTTCCCATTGAGTGATGACAACGGCCTCGTTGTGTCGGCCAGAGTCGTATAAATTCTTCAGTTGGCCGATTGTTTCTGCTATCGCCAATGTCAAATCTGGGTTGGTTGCTAATCTTGGTGGTTGCTCACAAGATACAGTGTCAACGGGTGTGTCTGATGTGCTGGAATCAGCAGGTAAACGTGGCGTGCTGCTGTAGGTGGTACCAGGAACGGTGGCTTGAATAGAGGGCGTTTCCTGTTCACATTCACAGACCATATCGGGAAGCAGTTCATTGAAAAAACTCAACAGCGGGGTCAGTCGCTGAACAAAGAGTTCGACGTCTCGATGAACGTTTTCTAATTGCCGTAAATCTAGACGAACTTCTGATTCTGGATATCGCCGGACTAACTCAAGAACCGACATGTTGTTATCTAAATAGGCAGAGCGGAGCGCCTGAGCCAACGGGTCTAAGTCCTCTCGATTGAGCGGATCACCCACTACCTTATTCAGTTGAAACAGCAAAAACTGAATATCTGTCCGTCCAAGAGGAATCCCGGTATCTGGGATTGAGTCATCGAGGAGAGAGGCCATCAACTCAGGGGACAACGATGTTTGCTCTAAGAATGCCTGTAGGGCTGATGATGATTCACCGTCTTCCGCGAATGTTTCAACATCACTCAGGGGCACTCTCGCCGCAACGCTTTGATACCGTAAAAGAACGGTTTCTGCTGCGCTAGCACTCGCTGTCCAGCCCAGCACACTCGTTGTTGCGATCAAACAACTGTGTACGATCCCCCTCAATATTGGCCATTTATAGCGCTGTGCGG
>JBCCWF010000161.1:0-12626 GCA_039194035.1 Cyanobacteria bacterium P01_E01_bin.6
TACGTTTAATTATGGCTAGCTACTTATCAGGACTAAGCATCGTCAGGAATTGTGTCGATGAACTTTTTATATGCATCAATCAAACGGTTGTAGCCTGATACCGCTTTTAGCTGACTTTGCTCTGCGGCTGCTTCGTCAATGGCAACTAAAGACTTGAAGACATCGCTAGAAAGGTTGCTGGCTATCGTTTGATCCGAAGATGAAAGACGACGCGTGATGGTGAGCATCTTAATTCGTAATTCTCCTAAAGGACCATGAATTAGATTGCGCACATTGGTCCAATCTTTTTTGTCGATTAGCGCAGGTAACTCATCGACCCGATTACGCAATCCTTCTAAATCTGCTTGATATTGCTCAATTAAGTTAATTTGTTCCTGAGTGTAGGCTGGTGGCTTTTCTGGAGTACCACTGCTGCACCCCACAATGAAAACGGTTGCGATCGCCAGCACAAGAGAAAGAAACGTTCGATAACGCTGAGAATCAAACATGGTGCAAACATACTCCTAATCTACATCCAAAGAGGACAATGAAACTCAAGGATGCCTCTGTTTTCCTATCCCTGCTGTCAAGCCTAGAACAAGTCATAGATGATGTTCATAGACATCTGACCAATCAATGGTGGACGGCTTCATCACCCTATCATCAGGGTGACATTCATACAGGGGCATTGATATTCTATTGAAATAATTACGTTTCGTTAAGGCCTAGCGCAGTCAACGTTAGTTTGTTCAAGAAATGATTATGTTTCGGGGCTTCTCAACTGAGACAACTCGATTTCTTTAAGAGAGTCGTCAGGCCGTGCATGATTCAACCTGAAATGCTCATTCTCTTAGTGAATAGGCTTAAAGACTGACCTTATCCGTGATTCACGCAACGTTGAATAACTTTGAGGAATTTGAGTGGCACGATTTTCGGTTGAACTACAGGACTTTTTCTTCAGCGACGAGCGAGGCGATCGCATCACCCTGGTCGATATTTTAGAACTTGCAGGAGAACGCACGTTTGGATTCCTGCTGGTGTTGTTAGCGCTACCATCTGCTCTTCCAGTACCAGCCCCTGGATATTCAGCACCTTTTGGAGTTGTGATCTTTTTATTAGCTGTCCAACTCATTGCTGGCCGCACAGAACCTTGGTTTCCAAAATGGTTCCGCAATCGCTCTCTCTCCTTGAGTCAAGTCCAAGCGTTTATCAAGGCTGCTGTTCCATGGCTTAAGCGACTGGAGAACGTTTCACGTCCCCGTATGTCCTATCTCTGTACGAGTCGTCCGGGGCAGATCATATTAGGTTGTGCGATCGCCCTAATGGGCATCTCAATGATGATCATTATTCCAGGTACAAACACACTCCCTGCGATTGGTGTGTTTGTGATTGGGTTTAGTCTGATTGAGGATGATGGTTTTATCAGCATCATGGGGTTAACCATTTGCCTGATTGCTGTAGCGCTGACAACCGCCATCATTATTGGTGGAAAAGAGCTGATTGAAGTGCTAATTGATCGTATTCGGGGACTCAACCCATAAAAGATGAAACGATTAAGCGGTGACTGACGCTCCTGGTTTAGCAAAGATCATCCGTCCCGCCGACGTTTGCAGTGCTCCAGTCACCACTACCGATAGCTCATCCCCAATATATTGACTCCCTTCTTCAACCACAACCATTGTGCCGTCATTCAGGTATCCAACGCCTTGGGCAGCTTCCTTTCCAGGTTTAAGAATTTTCAGGTCAATATAGTCCCCAGGTAAATAATTCGGGCGAATGGCCTGAGCTAAATCATTGATATTCAGCACACCAACCTGTTGAAGAGTCGCTACTTTGTTCAAGTTGTAGTCGTTGGTAAGCAGCATTCCGTTGATTTCTTGAGCAAAGCGCACGAGCTTGGCATCAACGGTCGCAATATCGTCGTAATCTGCGGGGTGAATCACAATCCGATCGGGGTGATCATCCTGCATTTGCTTGAGAATGTCCAATCCTCGTCGCCCTCGAATTCGTTTTTGATCGTTCGATGCATCAGCCACATTCTGCAATTCCATCAAGACAAACTGAGGAACGAGAAGTTGTCCCTCAATAAATTGAGTCTTCAGCAAATCAGAAATGCGACCATCGATAATGCAACTCGTATCCAAAACTTTTGTTGCAGAAGGCTTAAATGTACCTTCTGCTAGCATCATCATTTCTGCGCTTTGGGGATTGATCAACCGCAGCAATGTCCGTCCATGAGCATCGGCTAAGTTAATTCCCGTAAACGCAAACATGACGCTGCCAAGGACAGCCGCTAGGGGCTTAATAAATGTAAAATCTCGCGGTATGGGCAACAAGAACAGCGGTGCCAACATGAGATTCGCAATCAGCAAGCCCAGCACTAAGCCAACGGCTCGACTAAGCAACACATCAACGGGCATTTCCTTGATTTTTAATTCAAGCCGACGATAGGCTGTTTGCGCTGTCAGACCGACAGCTCCGCCAATTAATGCTCCAAACCCTGCCAAGACAAAGCTCAGGCTATCAACGTCTGTAACGTCTTCTAGAACATTACCAGGCAGCAAATCAACGCTATAAAACCCAATGCCTGCTCCAGCAAATATGAATGAAAGAATAATGACAGCATCAATCATGAGTCGAGCATTTGGAAATGCGTTCGAGATTATAATGAACTGAGTCTGTGCGTAGCCCAGTCAGCTTTACCATTTCCGGTATGTCAGAACCATGGTCTTAAGAAAACTAATGATTCTAGAAGATGATTAAGCTTTTTTGGAGCATGCGCTGTCGACATCGTTCCGTGCATTGATACTTGGAAATAATAGAAAGTTCACCGAAGCAACACACGAAGGCCGCAACCCTACAGAACGTAACCAGCATCATAGGTGATTTCTGAAAGCAGCATGGAATTTCTCTACGTTACCTTCAGAAATGGATTGCGAAATCTAAACGATTAGGCTGTTTACCGTATCACATTTGACAAGCTTTTGACTTCTAACCTAGACCTTGTTCAGGCTGATCGTCATCAGCCCATCAGCCATCATTACGTTGACCATGGGCAGGTTGACCATGGGCAGGTTGACCATGGGCAGGTTGACCATGGGATGAATGTAAGAGCACCCACAGCTGCTTATGTTCATATCCCTTTTTGTCGCAGGCGATGTTACTACTGCGATTTCCCAATATCAGTCGTGGGCGATCGCCCTCCCCTCCCGCGCACTGACGGGGATACCACAGGCCATGGTTCATCAGCGATCGCCCAGTACATTGAGGTGCTGTGTCAAGAGATTGCTGTAGCCCCCCCTGCCTCTGCCCCATTAGACACGGTATTTTTTGGCGGTGGGACGCCTTCGTTGCTCTCCGTAAAGCAGTTAGGGCAAGTGCTCACTCGTCTTCGCCAAACCTTGGCGATCGCCCCCACAGCAGAATGCTCGATGGAGATGGATCCGGGCACCTTTACCCAAGAACAGATTGATGGGTACGTTGCTCTAGGCATCAATCGAGTGAGCTTGGGTGTCCAAGCCTTTCAAGCCAATCTGTTAGCCCTGTGTGGACGTACCCACACGCCCGACGACATTGAACGGGCGATCGCGATGCTCCATCAAGCTGGCGTCACAAACTACAGCATTGATTTAATCTCTGGGCTACCCACCCAAACCATTGCTCACTGGCAAACCTCCTTGGAGCAGGCGATCGCCTTGTCACCTCCGCATATTTCCGTCTATGACCTCACGATTGAATCGGGAACAGCCTTTGGCCGTTGGTATGAGCCAGGGACAGATCCCCTTCCGTCTGATACAACAACGGCTACGATGTATCGCTTGACCCAGCAACGTCTTGCCAATGCGGGCTACGAACACTACGAAATCTCAAACTATGCAAAACCAGGGCATCACTGTCGCCACAATCGTGTGTATTGGAAAAACCGTCCTTACTATGGATTTGGCATGGGAGCAACGAGTTATGTGTTGGGACAGCGAGTGAGTCGTCCACGCACCCGTGCAGACTATGCGCAGTGGGTGGACGCTCTGGTTGCCCAAGGGGGAATCATCCATCACCCTGATACGACGGCTCAGGATGCCCTGCTGGACACGCTGATGTTAGGAATGAGGCTAGCCGAGGGGATCGATTTGGATGTGCTGAGACACCAGTTTGGCGATCGCCCTGTTGATGTTCTGATTGAATGCTTGGCTCCCCATGTCCAAAAGGGCTGGGTTGCCATGAGTTCCGAAGAGGGTGTGGGCAATGCCATCGGCAATTCTCTGGATACAGAGAAACTGCCTCAGCGTGCTCGGTTTACAGATCCTGAGGGATTTTTGTTCTCGAATGTTGTCCTGTCTGATATTTTTCTGCCCTGACAACGCCCTGACAATGCCCTAATTTTGGCTACATCTGGATATGCAGTTTTCTTGCACACGCTATTGATACAAGGTCATGACGTCGGCGATCGCCATTCTCGATTGGGCACCGATAGTGAGGGGAGAGCGGTGACCTTGATTAAAGTGGTCGGCAGCTGCGCAGCCAATCATGGCCGCATTGTCAGTGCAAAATTTTAGCGGCGGGAAAAACACCTGAATATTGTGTTCGGCGGCGGCGGCCTGTAGGTGGCGTCGCAACCCACTATTGGCGGCAACACCACCGCCGACGGCAATCGTGTCTAAATGATGATCGAGTGCACAGGCAATGGCTCGTCGAGTGAGCGATCGCGCCACCGTGGCCTGAAAACTAGCGGACAAGTCGGCAATGGGAAGTGCATCCGGCAACGTTGATTCAGAGTTTTGGCCTGTGGCCTGTTCCGATTCCTGCTCCAGTTTCTGCACCAACCGCAACACAGCTGTTTTCAATCCACTAAAGCTTGAATCATACGGATGATAGCCACCCTCTGGTAACGAAATATTTCCCTCTGGAAGTGGAAATGCTTTCGGATTTCCTGCCGCCGATAATCGATCGATGACAGGGCCACCCGGATAACCCAGATTAAGCAGTCGTCCAACCTTGTCGAATGCCTCTCCCGCTGCATCATCACGGGTCTGGCCCAGCGTTTCATAGACGCCACACGCCTTGACATGAATGAGGCTAGTATGACCTCCAGACACCAGCAAACATAGAAACGGGGGCTTGAGACTTGGCTCACTCAAATACGATGCATAAATATGCCCTTCTAAGTGATGAACCCCTAAAAATGGCTTGTTGTAGAGACTAGCAAGGGTTTTCGCTGCGGTGACTCCGATCAACAGAGCACCGACCAATCCAGGCGCACAGGTTGCCGCAATGCCATCAATTTCAGCCCAATCGGCTTCTGCTTGTTCCATGGCTTGGGCGATCGCCAGGTTTAACATTTCGACATGATGTCGAGAGGCGACCTCCGGCACAATTCCGCCGTAGACTTTATGAATATTAATCTGACTTGATACAACATTGCTCAGCACTAACCGATTTTCCACAATCGCTGCGGCTGTTTCGTCACAACTTGTTTCAATTGCTAAAATTTTTGCCATCTCGTGACACCTATCAGGTAATTTATGAAGTCAGCAGAGTGTTTTAAATGCTCGCCTGTGCTGAATTCATTATTCGGTACTGGAGCACCTCTGCGCATATTTTGTGTGACTACAAATAGATTAACTATTTCGCACAAAACGTTGTTTTGATAGTAGAGGAAAACAATTCCATGCGACGATTGTTTGCTCTGGTACTTGCCTTATTTTTAAGTTTTGGTTTTGTATCTCCAGCATCCGCCGATGTTGCTGGCCTGACCCCTTGCGGCGAATCTGCGGCATTTCAGGCTCGTGCAAAGGCCGCTTCGACTCCCCAAGCCAAGCAGCGTTTCGAATTCTATGGTAGCTCAGGTGTCCTTTGTGGTGATGAGGGACTCCCTCATATCATTACAGATGGCCGATGGAGCCATGCCGGTGAGTTTCTTATCCCTGGCATTTTGTTCTTGTATATTGCAGGTTGGATTGGTTGGGTTGGTCGTTCTTACTTGATTAAAGTCCGTGGCGAGAAAAAGCCTGAAGAAAAGGAAATCATCATTGATGTTCCATTGGCGATTGGAATCATGCTTACTGGTTTTGCATGGCCACTAGCTGCTTTCAAAGAGTTTGCCAGTGGTGAGCTCCTTGAAGATGAGGCAAACATCACGGTGTCACCTCGTTAGAGCTTTTCGGTTCATGAGGTTATGTTAATAACGTCATGTCATTATTTTGATTATGTCTTGAGGCTTTGGAGCATACATTATGGGTAGTTTGAAAACCTATCTTTCAACGGCTCCAGTGTTGGCAACAGCTCTCTTGTTTGTCACTGCTGGTATTTTGATTGAGTTTAATCGATTCTTTCCTGATCTTCTTTTCCATCCGTAGAATCGGGGTTTGGTTTTATAGAACAGTAAAGGGGGAACATGGTATTACCACGTTCCCCCTTTACTGTTCTATGAATTACTGTTCTATGGATGAAAAAGCTGTAAGGCACGATTTGGGTTAAGCATGTCCCCATGCAACATAGGGCAAATTAGATGCTGTTTGGCGGATTTGTTCTGCTTGGGAAACCAGTTGACCGCAAGCATCCCACGTCCCCGCTAGAAACATTTGGCGAGGCCCGTCACCCATACGAACGGCGATCGCCGTATCTCCAACCGTTACTTGCATCGTTTCTACATTCACGGTGATGCTTGCAGCAGGATCGCCTTCAATCGTGTTTTGCAACTGAGTCACATCTTCTGCATCGGCCACAACACATGGAATGCCCATCGCGACACAGTTTCCAAAGAAAATCTCGGCAAAGCTCTCACCAATCAGAGCCTTGATTCCCCATCGGGCGATCGCCTGTGGTGCATGCTCTCGGCTAGAGCCACAGCCAAAATTGCGGTTTACGACAAGCACCTCAGCATTCTGATAATGAGGCTGGTCAAACGGATGATTTCCGTTCAGCTGTGCGCGATCGTCTTCAAAGGCATGGTTACCTAACCCATCAAACGTCACGCATTTAAGAAATCGAGCCGGAATGATGCGATCGGTATCAATGTCATTGCCCTTCAGTGCAATGCCGGAACCAGAAATAATGTTAACTTGACTCATCTTGACCTACGTACGGAATGAAATAAGCTGTTAGCGATTGAATTGCATGGCTGTATATCAATAGTAATGGCAGGAATGGCGAACCGTAAAATCAAATCAATTCAGCTTTCCTGAGATTGTGCATCGGTAGAAGAGGCATAAATAAGGGACTTGCTGCTTAGTCTTATTGCGACTTATGAGACCTATGGCAGGGGTGTTTTGGAGTCGGCTCCTCTGAATAAAATGACCGTGCAGTCGCTTTTTCGGGCGATCGCCTCTGGAATGTTACCTTTGATAGCCTGCTGCAATAGCCCTTCGCGACTGGCTCCAATGAGCAACACCTCAGTTCTTTCCTTCCACGCCAGTGTAATGACACCATCGGCAATCTGAGTTCCCCATAACGGCTTTGCTAGGACGGGACAAACAAGTCGGTACTCTAAATCTTGAACAGAATCGTTGAGCGCGGTTGTCCCTGCGGCTGCCTCAATGGTTGGAAACACCTGACATACGTTAACCTCCGGGGAGGTTCCAAGCCTTACTAAGGATGGAATCATGCCAAAGGCTTGTTTGGCGTTGGGGCCACCTGCAACCGGCACAAGCCACCGATTAAACCGAGGATTCTTGCCGCGCTTAACCACAAGCACTTCGCAGGGGGCTTGTCGAATAATGGTATCGACGACATCACCAAAAACCCGCCCTGGTGCAACGGTGTTTCCACGCCAACCCATGATCGCTACATCGATATGGCGTTGCTTAATGGTTTCTAAAACAGCTTGTGCCACATCATGGGCAATACGAATTTGAGTATGAACAGGGATATTGTGCTTTTCCCCAAACTGCTGGGCACGGCGTAGCGTCCGGCGCGGCAATGTTGTTTTAATGGCCGTTTGATTGGGGGGCTGACTGCAAGAGACGGTGATGACTTGCAGGCATTCCAGTTCATAGTTTCGGTCTTGGGCGATCGCCCCGGCAATGCGAAGCAACACTTCAGCCGTTTGAGGATTGTGCAGCAACACCAAAATCCGACCCTGACCCGTGGCGGGTGCTTGGGTCTGATAAACCATATAAGAGGGTTCGGCTACTGGGCCAAATTGTTGGTTCTCGCCACTCAGTTGGTCAGACTCAGCGCGAATGATATCGGCACGGGTGATGATGCCAACCAGCTTGTGCGCATCGACAACGGGTAGTCGACTGATTTTGAAGCGATTGAGCAGATATAGAACATGAGTAAGCGGATCATGAGCTTTCACCGTCACGGGTTGAGGCGTCATGATATCAGCCAAAGTCGTTGTATGTTCGGAGCCCGGTGCATAGCGAGAGGAATCTCCCACGTCGCTTTGGCTGATGATGCCAACCAGCCTGCCGTGATCAACAACGGGGAATCCCCGATGGTGCGATCGCGAAAATGCCTGAATAGCCTCTGCCAAAGACATCTGACTGGATAGCGTTTCGACTCGTCGCTGCATCAAGTCTGCTGCCGTTAATTCAGTCAACTGGTGGCTTCGATTCTCAGCTAGTGCCCCAATCCGCACCCCTTTTAACATCAAAAGCCGATTGTATAAAGAACCCTCAAACAGTTGATCTGCCACAAGGGATGCAATGACAGAACTGATCATTAACGGCAAGACCAGGTTAAAGTCTGTCGTCATTTCAAAGACGATGACAATCGCAGTAATCGGGCCTTTTGTCACAGCACTAAAAAAGGCTCCCATGCCCGCCAATGCATAAGTTGACGTGGAGCCAATATCTGGTGATAGTCCTAGAGGAATCCCTACCCACAGGGATAATAGTTGGGCTAGGTCTCCAATCAAATATCCCAATGATGCTCCCAAAATCAAGGCGGGTGCAAAGATGCCGCCAGGGGCACCCGATCCACAGGCAACGACTGTTAATGAAAATTTGACCGTGAAGGCTAATAGGGCAATGTGCCAGCCAAGATTTTCGTCCTTTAAGAAGGTTGGTAGTCCCGTATTTTCCCAGAATGTCATGGGCAATACCATCATGACTAATCCCGTGATTAGCCCTGCAAGACCTACCTTCCAGGGAAGTCTGAGTTGCAGCAACCGATGATTGACCGACACGCTTGTAAAAACGCTGCGGCTGAACAAGGCTCCAAAAATTCCTGCGAGTAGCCCAACAATGGCTAAAAATGGAATGTCCTGCAGAGAAACGCTGGTGAGTGAGTCTGCAATGCTGGAATTAAGGCTCAGGCCTTGATCGCCCAGTAGGCGCGCAACAACCGCACCGATAAATGACGCGAGGATGGCTGTCCCAAGGGTCAGCCCGGAGAAGTCGTGCAGCAGTTCTTCAACGACGAACAGAACACCAGCAATGGGAGCATTGAACCCTGCTGCCAGGCCTGCTGCTGCCCCTGCAGCAAGGAGTTGACGACGATACTCTGGAGACGTTGGAATCCACTGGTTGAACTGGGCAGCCAGAGCAGCTCCAATGTGAACGGTCGGCCCTTGTCGTCCCAAGCTCAGCCCTGAGCCCATGACGAGAACAACACTCAACAGCTTGACCAGTGCAACTCGCAGGTTCAAGACCACAGGAAATGAGGCTAATCCTGCCTTTACCTGGGGAATACCACTTCCTCGCGCTTCTGGAGAGAGCTGTTCGACGAGAAATCCCGCAACCATTCCTCCAATGACACCAATGAGTGGCAAAAACCAAAGCTGGCCGGGTTGACTGGCGATCGCAATTCGCCAATTCTCCATCCATTCCGCACCTTGCTTGAGGAGCACCGCCGCGAGACCAGAAACCAGCCCAATCACACATGCCTCAAAAATGGCAATTTGTTTTGGGCGCAGAGACATCTGACGCAGTTGGTTATAAATTGATGAAACCCGCATGGAGATGCGTTAAAGCCATAGGAGGAGCGGAGGCACACACCCATTTAAGAGACCCGATTACAGTTGGGTCAACCTCTGAACTCGAATGTTTAGAGAATTCTTAGAATTAAGAGGGCGGGAGAATGTCTACTCTACTCTTGTTATTGCTCCTGTCGCACCAATAAATCCGGTTAAAATTGGTAACCGACCAACCCATAGCGGTATGCAACTGTGTCGAGTACAAAAAAGGTGAGGTGGGACGCGCCGCGCCCCACCTCACCTTACGTAATCAACGTGCACAGCGCTATAAACATGACTTGGCAAACGTCTCAACATTGCAACGAAAAAATGAGGGTTTGTGGGGTGCAACGCGTGCGCCAAACCCTCATTGCTCTGTAAACGTTGCCAAATCGTGTCTTAAAAATAAATACGGACATGAAAATAGGGTTGCTAAACTTAGATATTTTCACGTCCATTAGCGTGTGATGTTATCAGGGCGACAAATCGCATGAGCGCGAACTCTTCTACCCAATCTCCATCCTTGCCAGAGACTGGTAATTCTCCTGAACAGCTTCTCAAACATTACTTTGGGTACGATTCGTTTCGTCCTGGGCAACGTCAGGTGATTGATGCATATCTTCAGAATCGCGATACGTTGACCATTATGCCGACCGGAGGTGGGAAGTCTCTCTGCTTTCAGTTGCCAGCCTTGATTAAAACAGGGGTCACCATTGTGGTGTCCCCGCTCATTGCCTTGATGCAAGACCAGGTCGAGTCGTTGCAAAATGCGGATATCAGTGCCACATTTCTCAACAGCAGCCTATCGCTGGCAGATGTGCGCGATCGCGAACGAGACGTCTTGCATGGGCAAATTCAGCTACTGTATGTGGCACCCGAAAAGCTGTTAAAAGATCGATTCCTCACATTTCTCGATGTTGTGGCTCAGGGCATTGGGATTGCAGGATTTGCCATTGACGAAGCCCACTGCGTCTCCGAGTGGGGGCATGATTTTCGCCCAGAATATCGACAACTGCGATTGTTACGTCAGCGATACCCTGATGTGCCAATGATGGCGCTTACGGCGACTGCCACCGAGCGAGTCCGCTATGACATTGTGGATCAGCTGGCGCTTCACGAACCATTTATTCATGTGGCCAGCTTTAACCGCACCAACCTTTACTATGAGGTGCGTACGAAGCATAAGCAGTCTTACAGTGAGTTGCTAACGCTCATTAAACAATCCAACAATGAATCGGGCATTGTTTATTGTTTGAGTCGTCGCCGGGTCGATGAACTAACGCTACGGCTCCAGCACGATGGAGTCAGCGTGTTGCCCTATCATGCTGGCTTGGGAGATGCAGAGCGATCAAACAATCAGAGACGCTTCATTCGAGATGACGTGCAGGTGATGGTGGCCACGGTTGCTTTTGGCATGGGAATCAATAAACCAGACGTGCGCTTTGTCGTTCATTATGATTTACCGAAAAACTTAGAAGCGTATTATCAAGAAGCCGGTCGTGCTGGCCGTGATGGGGAACCTGCACAATGCACTCTGTTTTTTGGCTACGGTGATATTCGTACCGTTGATTTCCTGATTGAGCAACAGTCTGACGCTGATCAGCAGCGCATCTCCCGACAACAGCTTCGTCAGGTGGTAGATTATGCCGAAGGCACCGACTGTCGTCGAACCATTCAACTAGGCTATTTTGGGGAGCCGTTTGCGGGTAACTGCAACAACTGCGATAACTGTCGTCACCCTCAACCCGTTGAAGACTGGACCATTGAAGCTCAGAAGTTTCTCTCGTGTGTGGCTCGGTGCAATGAACGGTTTGGCATGAACCATGTGATTGATGTGTTGCGCGGGTCAAAAAATAAACGAGTCCGGCAAAACGACCACGATAAGCTCTCGACCTATGGCATTGGCACTGACCACACCGCAGAACAGTGGCGATCGCTGGGGCGATCGCTTCTTCATCAGCGGCTTGTCGAGGAGACAAGCGATGGCTTTCCGACGCTAAAACTGAATGCCCAGAGTTGGGAGGTGATGCGAAAGCAAACGTCAGTTATGATTGCCATTCCGAAGAAAATCACTGTCGCCGATGACACGGCAACGTCAGAAGCAAAAATGGCCGCAGAAGGTTTGTTCAATTGTCTTCGGGTCCTCCGAAAACAATTGGCTGACGAACAAGGGATTCCACCCTATATGGTCTTCACTGATTCCAGTCTAAGGACAATGGCTCAGCAAAAGCCGGGGAGTCTCGAAGCATTTGGAAACGTGTCTGGCGTTGGGCGACGTAAGCTCGATCGCTATGGGCCTGACTTTGTGCGAGAAATTCGTAACTACTGCGAGGAACATGGCATTGCGCTCCAAGAAGTCCCTTCCCATGACAGTGTTCCACCCATCGCGGAAGAAAAGCCGGTCGTTACCTCGACGCAGATTGAAACACTGGCTCTCCACCAAGAGGGGCTTTCTCCATTCCAAATTGCAGAACGGCGAAAACTGAAGCTGCGCACCGTGCTGGATCACTTGGCCGTGTTGATTGAAGACGGTCAGCCGGTGACGTTAGATACCTTAGTGGATCCTGTCCGGCAGCAGCCCATTATTGACGCAATCGAAGCGGTTGGAGATGCATCCCTCAAAACTATTCGTGAGCATTTGAATGACGCCTATGACTACGACGAGATTAAGCTTGTTCGTGCTCAGTGGCGATCTTCTTTAGCGACGTCGTGATTCAGAGCAGGTGTGATTAGGGACTTGCTAGAAAATAAA